>JALYJX010000037.1 GCA_030775065.1 Gemmatimonadota bacterium
GGTCATGGTTGTCATGCGATGCAATTTATGCATTGCCGACCCTCATTCCACCGAAAAATGAGCGTCTAATTCGGGAATTCCCGGAGCGCCGGAGGCAGCAATGGAAGACGGATTGAAGAAAGGCTGGGAGCAGCTGGAAGAAGGCCTTACAAAAGCGATGGGGAGGCTCTCCGACGCGATCAAGAAGGCAGAAGCGGAAATGCCGGATGCGATGAAATCAATAAACGCAGAGTATCTTCGCGTACAGGAAACGCTCGACCGAGCCGTGGACAAGCTTCGGAAGAAGTAAGTGCTGTGGGGTGTGATGGTTGCCGCAGTCAGCGCACTGGAATCGGCGACCGGCGTCCCCGGCGAATGTCGCGTCCCGAAAGGCAGCAACGAGGCGAAGCTCCTCGCTTTCTACTCGGCGCCTGTCGCGTTTTCTCCGGCGGGCGCGCCCGAGCACTCCCCACCGTGGACGCTCCGTCTTGGCGGCGAATTCGGCTTTGTCCCCGAGCCGGATTCATCAATTCAACAGTCGAGCGTCTGCTTCATCAGAAAAACCGAGCACACCCAATTGGCTTCGTTCTTTGTACGGCCGAGACTGACGCTCACTCTGCCTCGCGGCTTTGCACTCGAGGCCAGCTATCTGCCTCCGGTGAATTTCCACGATGCCGAAGCGAATCTAGCGAGCGCAGCGCTGTCGTGGACGAAGCGGCTCCGCATGGCGCCGACCGGAGACGCGACCATGATAATGCTGCGTGTCCACGGCACAGCAGGTGAGGTGAAAGGATCGATCACCTGTCCGGAACAGGCGCTTCAGCTGGCCGATCCGATGCAGGCATGTTATGGCAGCAGCCCATCGCTCGACACCTTCAAGCCGCGCATGCTGGGACTCGAGGGAATATTGAGCACTGCAGCCTGGGATGGGCGTCTGGCGTTCTACGTCGGAGCAGGCGGAAACCTTCTGCGTCCGAGGTTTCAGGTCGGGTTCGACAATGCGCAGGGGTTTGAGGACAACACTGTAATCGCAGTGGATATCAATCGTGTGGCGATGTTCACGGGTTTCACGGCGGCAGTGTCGAGCACGGTCGATTTGTCCGCGCAGGCCTACGGGGTACGCGCGGATGGCGTGACATTCAGGCTCGGCGGCGGGTACCGCCTTTATCGGTGAAGATTCGATAGACGGCATGAACCACTCGCGGCTTACGGCCGCCTTTTTGTTGGCTCAAACCGAAGAACTGCCAAGCTGTGAGCCGCCAGACAGCTACGCCGTCAGCTTCGAGCCGCCTACGACGGGACATTTCGAGTTGCCATCAATGAAAAAGCAGTGCATACGGGCATGATTTCTGTAATGATCGACAGCCAGACACTGCACCGGGGCGAGCAAATGCCGAAGACAACACACCAGCATCAGGAAGACACGCTCAACACCGACAAGAAGTTCCGGCCCGAGGACGAGCATCTATACGCTCGCGAGAAGCAGGAATTCCAGGAATCAGAGAAGACCAAGAAGGCAGGTGATGAGTTACGGAAAAGGACCGGCGACGAGGAGCAGGAAAGTTCCACATCTCCCGATGAAAACAGCGAGAAATAGCGGAACATCGAGTCTTCTGATCTGTTAGTACAACATACGCAACATGTAAGAGCATACACGTTTTTCAGGAGACTCGACAATGAAGAAAGATCTAAATGTTCGGATAGCCGCCGTCGTCCTCGCATCCTTTGGACTTTCGGCGTGCGCGTCGATGAGCAACAAGGAACGCGGAGCCGTTATCGGAGCAACCGCCGGCGCAGCAGTCGGTGGCGTCGTCGGAAACAATACGACCGGATCCACGGCAAAGGGCGCCATTATCGGTGCTGTGGTAGGCGGCGCAGCCGGAGCGGTCATCGGCCACCAGATGGACCAACAGGCTAAGGAGCTGGAGGTAAGCATTCCCGGCGCCAAGGTCGAGCGCGTCGGCGAGGGAATTCAGGTGACGTTCGACTCCGGGTTGCTGTTCGACTTCGATTCAGACGCAATTCGGTCGGACGCAGCGCGGAACCTGACAGAGCTCGCGCAAAGCCTCAAGAAGTATCCCAACTCGCAGCTGCTGATCGTCGGACACACAGACAGCAGGGGGGAGGACGCGTACAACCAGGGGCTGTCGTACCGTCGCTCAAACGCGGCGGCCAACTACCTGCAGGCCCAGGGCGTAGCGCGTACGCGTGTTGCGACGAACGGACGGGGCGAATCCGAGCCGGTCGCCGGCAACGATACCGATTCGGGTCGTCAGCTTAACCGCCGCGTCGAGGTCGCTATCTACGCGAGTGAAGAGTATCGTAACCAGGTGCGGAAAAGCCTGTCTGGAGATTAAGCACGCGCGCGGATAGAGCTTTGAGAGCACTCCGTTCAGGGCTGAGCGGAGTGCTCTTTTGTTGCGTGGTGAGCGTCCTCCGCATCTAGCGCCCGCCGCTACCTCAAAGGGATCTTACCCTCCGTGGCAACCCGAACTCCTCCCCGCAGCGACGCGAAAGGCATCTTCAAGCTTTTCCGCCGCGCAGAGGCTGCCGAGCGGCGGCTCGTCGGGCCGATACGTGGAGAGGTGCTGGGCGCCGATCGGCTTGCAAAGCACGCGCGGAACATTGCGCGCAAGCACCGGCTGCTTCCGCCGAAGAAACAACGCGGCCCCGGCCCGTTACTTCTGCGGCTGGACGACTCTCGCCGTGTTCTCGACGAAGTTCATGACCGCCTCGCCGACTCGGCGGAGCGCGGCGTCGACATCAGCCCGGCGGGAGAGTGGCTGCTCGACAATTCATACATCGTCCAGGAGCAGATCCGGGAGATTCGCACGAATCTTCCGGGTGGCTATTACCAGGAGCTTCCGAAGCTCGCCAATGGCACTCTCGCTGAGTACCCGCGCGTCTACGATGTCGCCATCGAGCTCATAGCGCATACGGAAGGTCACCTCTCTCTCGAGAACATCACGCTCTTCGTGAGAGAGTATCAGAAAGTCGCCACGCTCAGGATGGGAGAGCTGTGGGCGATACCAACCATGCTGCGCCTGGGGCTCGTCGAAAATATCAGGCGGATGACGCTGCGCGTTGCCGCGCGGCTGGATGAGGTCGAAGTCGCGGACAAGTGGGCGGCAAGGCTGATGGCCGCAAATGAGAAGTCAACTGAAGCGCTGACTGTAGAGCTCAAGGCGTTCATCGCCGATCATCCGCCGTTCACGCCGACGTTCGTGACTCGCTTCCTCCACCAGATGCGCGGATATCAGGCGAATTTCACGCCGCTCATCTGGCTGGAGCAATGGATTGCGGAGGAAGGCCCGACAGCCGAAGAAGCGGTAACGCGGTCGAACCGGCGCATCGCGGCAACTCAGGTGACGGTCGCAAACTGTATCACCAGTCTGCGAACTATTTCCCGGCTCGACTGGAAGGATTTCGTCGAGTCGCAAAGCGCCACCGAGAAAATTCTGCGCAAGGACGCCACGGGCGACTATCCGAAAATGGCGTTCGCCACTCGTGATCACTACCGGCACATCGTCGAGAACATCGCCAAGCGAACCAGGATGACGGAGGAAAGCGTGGCGACTGCCGCGCTCGGGCTGGCGGCGGCGGCATCGAAGAGCGCGCAGCCCCGTCTCGCTCACGTCGGCTATTACCTCGTGGATGAGGGGCGGTATGACCTCGAGCGTGAAACAGGATACTCCCCGTCGCTCGGGGAAAAGATCTACCGGTGGACGCAGAAAAAACCGAACGCCCTCTACTTCGGTGGCATAACGATTGGAACAGTCGGCGCTCTGGTGGTGATGTTCCGCGCCATCGATCCGCATGGCATAGCCGGCGCAATCATGCTGCTCCTTGCACTGATCCCGGCCAGTGAGATCGGAATCAGCATCATGAATCAGCTGACAACCATGCTGATGCCGCCGCGCACTCTTCCGAAGCTCGAGTTCCGGGAAAAGGGGATTCTGGAGCCCTACAAGACCGCGGTGGTGGTGCCGACGCTGTTCGGGAGCGTCAAGGTGGTGAAGGAAGCGCTCGAGCACATCGAAGTGCAGTATCTCGCGAATCGCGACCCGAATCTGTCCTTCACGATTCTCAGCGACTTCACGGATGCACCGACAGAAACGCGTGACACGGACGGCGAGATCGTCGAAGCCGCAATTTCGGGTACGCGGTACCTGAACCTCAAATACTCCCCGGATGGTCCCGACATCTTCTACCTCTTCCATCGGCCACGGCTGTGGAACCCGAAGCAGGGCGTGTGGATGGGCTGGGAGCGGAAGCGAGGAAAGCTCGGGCAGTTCAACAGGTTTCTGAGGGGACAGGCGGCTGATGCGTTCTCGACTATCGTCGGCGACACGAAAGGTCTCGAGGGAATCAAGTATGTCCTGACTCTCGATTCCGACACTGTTCTGCCTCGTGAGGCGGCACAGATGCTGGTTGGAACCATTGCGCACCCGCTGAACCGCGCTGAGTACGATCCCGACCAGGGGCGCATCGTGCGCGGCTACGGCATACTGCAACCGCGTGTCGGCGTGTCCCTGACGAGTGCACACGCATCCCACTTCGCGGCGATTCACTCCGGGCATCCAGGCGTCGATCCATACACGACTGCCGTATCGGATGTGTATCAGGACCTCTTTTCCGAGGGAAGCTTTACCGGAAAAGGGATCTACGAAGTCGACGCTTTCGAGGAGGCGACACACGGGCGCTTCCCCGAGAACGCGCTACTCAGCCACGATCTCATAGAGGGAGCATACGCGCGGGCAGCGCTCGCGACCGACATCGAGGTCTATGACGACTATCCGGCGCGGTATCTCACCTACACGCGCCGCAAACATCGCTGGATACGGGGAGACTGGCAGCTGCTCCAATGGCTGCGAAACATTGTTCCCGGGCCAGAGGGCCCGACGCCCAACCGGCTGTCCGCGATCTCGCGATGGAAGATCTCCGACAACCTGAGGCGGAGCCTCATCGAGATATCGCTGCTGACGCTGCTGATCGCGGGCTGGCTCTTTCTTCCCGGATCGCCGGCCGTATGGACCGCACTGATACTGGGTGCAATCGCATTTCCGTGGGTGTTCTCGCTGCTTCTCGCCTCTCTGCGGCCACCGCGTGATCAGTCATGGCCCGCGTACTATGCGGCCGTAGCGCGCGATGCAGGCGTGAGCATGCAACAGTTCGTGCTGGCAGTGACGTTCCTGCCACACCAGGCGGTGGTCAGCGCGGACGCGATCATCCGCACGCTCATCCGCCTGGGTGTCACGAAGAGAAATCTTCTGGAGTGGCAGACAGCGTCGCAGGTGGAGCGCGCGATGTCACGGTCGCGCCTCGAAGTGTGGCGGCGCATGTGGCCGGTGGTGCTGATTGCGCTGCTTGTCGCGGCGGCAATCGCGGTTGAAGAAGCAGATTTCACCACCGATGCCATGAGTGAGCACCTCGTGTTTCTCGGTGCGACACTTCCACTGATTGCTCTCTGGCTCGCATCTCCGCAAATCGCTCTGGCGCTCAGCGCACCCGCTACGCCACGCGAGTTCCGCCTCAGCGAGAGTGAACGAACCGCGACTATTCGATACGCCATGCTCCACTGGAATTTCTTCGAGCAGTTCGTAACCGAAGAGACTCAATGGCTCGCTCCGGACAACTTCCAGGAAGACCCCGACCCCGTAATAGCGGGCCGCACCTCGCCGACGAATGTCGGCCTTCAATGTCTGGCAATCGTATCCGCCTTCGACCTGGGCTTCATCACGCTCGAAGGGATGATCGAGCGGCTCGAACGGGTGTTCCGGTCACTGGAGCGCATGCGCCGCTACCGTGGCCACTTCTACAACTGGTACAACCTCGGCGACCTGCGAGTGCTCGAGCCTGCGTACATCTCGACTGTAGACAGCGGCAACCTCGCCGGACATCTGCTCGCCCTCAAGCAGGCCTGCAACGAGATCATAAGGCGGCCGGACTCGACGCCCGGGCAGATCAAGCGATTGCAGGCAATTGCCGAGCGCTCGCGGGCATATGTGCTGGAGATGGATTTCAAGTTTCTGTTCGACGACAGGCGGAAGCTGTTCTCGATCGGGTATCAGCATTCCACAAACAGCTTCGATAACTCGTACTACGATCTGCTCGCTTCCGAATCGCGGCTGGCTTCGTTCATCGCGATCGCGAAGGACGACGTCTCCGTTGACCACTGGTTCAAGCTCGGACGCTCGCTGACGTCCGCCGGCGGAACGCGAACGCTGATCTCGTGGAGCGGAAGCATGTTCGAGTATTTGATGCCGGCGCTCGTGCTGCGAACATTTCCGTCTACGCTGCTGAAGCAAACACACCACGGCGCGGTTCGCCGACAGATCTCGTATGGCATCGAGCGGGGAGTGCCGTGGGGGATCTCCGAATCCGCCTACAACGTTCGCGATCGCAACCACACCTATCAGTACCGCGGCTTCGGGGTTCCCGATCTCGCGCTCAAGCGTGGATTGAGTAAAGAGCTGGTCGTGGCGCCCTACGCGACGGCGCTGGCGCTGATGGTGGAGCCGCATCAGGCAGTTCGGAACCTGTCGGCCCTGGAAGCCGAAGGAGCGCTGGGACCGTACGGATTCCGCGACGCGATCGACTACACGCGTCCACTACCCGGCCATCGGAAGGCGGTGATAGGTGCATACATGGCGCACCACGTCGGAATGAGCCTTGTCGCCTTCGACAATGCGCTGAAGCGAAATATCTGGCAGGAGCGCTTTCACTCCGATCCACTCGTCCGCTCGGCGGAGCTCATACTGCAGGAGAGAATTCCGCGCCGGCTGGTGCTTCAGGATCTGGCGACGCAGGACGATTTCGCACACGTGCCGAGCGAGACCGAGAAACCCGCAGTCCGGGAGCTCGACACTGCGAACACGCCTCAGCCGCGCATCGCGATTCTGGGAAGCGTTCCCTACACGTCGATCATCAGCAACTCGGGCGCGGGCCTGTCGCAGTACGGACCACTGGCCGTGAATCGGTGGCGAAACGACGGAACGAGAGACAACCGCGGGCAGTGGTGCTACGTGAAGGACCTGTCGAAGGGACGACTCTGGTCCGCAGGTCATCAGCCGGTCTGCGCTGAAGCCAACTGGTATCGTGTGTTGTTCGCAAGCGACCGCGTGACGTTCATCCGTCGAGACGGCGACATCGAGACGCAGATGGAGATTGCCGTCGCCTCGGACGACGCGGCCGAAGTGCGTCGAGTGATCATTTACAACCGTTCGTCCATAGCTCGCGAGATAGAGCTGACGAGCTACGCCGAGATCGTGATGCAGCCGCTCGACGTAGACCGGTCGCATCCGGCGTTCGGAAATCTCTTCGTTCAAACCGAATGGCTGCCCGACAGCTCGGCGATTCTCGCGGTGCGACGGCCGCGCTCGGTTACCGAAAAGGTCAGATGGTGCGGACACGTGGCGGCCGTGGGAGCCAGCTCTACGACTCCTGTAACCTGTGAGACCGACCGTGCGCGATTCATCGGCCGCGGCCGGTCGACCCGTGATCCGGTAGCGCTGGACGCGGGGGCCGAGCTTTCAGGGACAGTCGGCGCAGTGCTCGATCCAATTTTCTCGCTGCGGGCGAAGATCAGCATCGCACCCGGCCGCTTCGCGGAGGTGACGTTCACCACGTTCGTGGCGGAGGATCGTGAGACCGCGATTCAGCTCGCGGATCTGTATCACGATCCGTACAGTGCACGTCGCGCACTCGACCTCTCGTGGGCGCAGGCGCAGGCCGAGCTCCGCGAGCTCGGCATAAGCCCGGCTGACGCGGCACTGTATCAGGAGCTGGCCGGTCATCTGATGTACACTCATCCGGGCTTCAGAGGATTATCCCCGAAGGGCGAAGACACGCAGTTTGGACAGGACGAGCTGTGGGCAATGGGAATTTCGGGCGACTGGCCGATCCTTCTGGCGACACTCGAAGCACCGGCGGGCCTGTCGAGCGTTCGGCAGCTGCTGCGGGTTCATCAGTACTGGCGGCTCAAGGGAATAACATGTGATCTGGTGATTCTCAGTCTCCATCCGCCGACCTATCTGCAGGAGCTGGCTGACGAGCTCCTGGCGACTGTGCTGGCGTCGAGCGAATCGGGATTTATCGATCGTCCGGGCGGTGTTTACATCAGACGCGCGGACCTGCTGAAACCGGAGGATGTCGAGCTCCTCTACAGCATCGCCCGCATACAGGTGGATTGTGATGGGCTGGGCCTTGGAAACTTCCTCGAGTTTCCACACGTGGAGGACGACTACTCAGCTCGGGTTGCATCTGCGGCACCCGAGGTGCTGGCGCGAGAGCTTGTCGCACCGGTCGTGACCGGAATCGCGAGGCCCAGTCGTCCGGTGCCGGCCGGCGTCCCGGCAGTGACGCGTATTTCGGCAACTCCGTCGTCAAGAATTCCTGTGACCACCGTGACAGCCCCCGAAGCCATCAGTGCTCCTGCTTCCGCGGATCCACGAGAGAACGCCAGCGTTTCCGGAGACGGACTTCGCTACTTCAATGGCATCGGCGGTTACAACGAGCGAACTGAATACGAGATCCGAATAGCCGGCGGCACTCTGCCACCGGCACCCTGGGTCAACGTAATCGGCAATCCCACGGGTGGATTCTGCATCAGCGAGAGCGGATGTGGAGCGACCTGGGCAACGAACAGCTCGTTCCGGCTCACTCCGTGGCACAACGATCCCGTGGAGGACCCAACCGGCGAGTGCATTTACATCCGCGACGACGACAGCGGCAATCTGTGGACACCTACACCGGAGCCGATCAGGGAGAGCACTCAATACACAGTTAAGCATGGAGCGGGGTACTCGGTGTTCGAGCATGAGCACGATGGCCTGGCGACATCGTTGCGCGTCGGCATGCCAAACGAGGATCCGCTGAAAATCAGCGTACTGACGTTGACGAACAACGGCACCACCCTCCGCCGGCTCAGCATAACGAGCTACATAGAGTGGCTGCTCGGCACCGACCGGGAGAAGACTCAGCAGCACATCCGCACGAAAATGGACGAAGCCTCGAGCACGATGCTGGCGCACAGCAGCTTCGATCCTCAATTCTCGGCGTACGTTGCGTTCAATACGGTTAGTGAGCCGATTACTACTTACACGGCGGCGAGACGCGAATTTCTCGGACGCAACGGCACGCATTCAGCACCGGCTGCACTGTCTCGCGACGGAATGACGAAGGATACGGGCGACACCATTGATCCATGCAGTGCGCTGCAGATGCGTCTGGAGCTCGCGCCGGGAGAGACGCACCAGGTCGTTATGCTGCTCGGCGCATGCGCCGGCGAAAACGAGGCGAGGCGACTGGCCGCGAAATACCGAGCTCCGGAAATCGCTGTTGCAGCCCTGGACGAAGCTGCGCAGGCATGGCGCAATCGCCTCGATATCATCTCGGTGAAGACGCCAGATCCGAGATTCGATCTCATTCTGAATGACTGGGCACTCTATCAGGCGCTCTCATCGCGCATGTGGGCGCGGCTGGGGCTCTATCAGTGGAGTGGAGCGTACGGCTTCCGCGATCAGCTGCAGGACGTGATGGCGTTTGTGTACTCGGAGCCGGAGCTTGCGAGAGAGCACATCCTGCGAAGCGCCTCGCGACAGTTCGAGGAAGGCGACGTGCAGCACTGGTGGCACCCGCAAAGCGGGCGCGGAATCCGCACACGATTCTCCGACGATCTCGTCTGGCTTCCGTATGTCGTAAACCATTACGTCAGCCTGTCCGGAGAAACGTCCGTATTCGACGAGAAAGTACCGTATCTGAAGATGCGACAGCTCAATTCTGATGAGGCTGAGCTGTACGATCTGCCGGAAATATCGGGGATGGTGGAGCCTTTGTACGATCACTGCGTCAGAGCGCTGAGACGGGCGTGCACCATCGGCGAGCACGGACTTCCGCTGATCGGAAGCGGCGACTGGAACGACGGCATGAATCGCGTCGGCATCGATGGCAGGGGTGAGAGCGTCTGGCTCGCGTGGTTCCTGATCGCGACTCTCAGAAAATTCGCCGAACACGCTGAAGCACGTGGAGACCAGGCCGTCAGCGCTGAGCTCGTGCGCCTGGCTGCCGATTACAGTGAAGCTGTGGAACGCGCCGGCTGGGACGGCGCCTGGTATCGTCGGGCTTATTTCGACGATGGGTCGCCGTTAGGGTCCTCGGAAAGCGACGACTGCAAAATCGACTCGATCGCGCAGAGCTGGAGCGTCATCTCGCGAGCCGGCGAGTCGGCGCACACGCGAATGGCGATGAAGTCCCTGAACGAGCACCTCGTGCGGGAAGACGCGCGGCTGATCATGCTGCTCACGCCGCCGTTCACCGACAGCAAGCACGACCCGGGCTATATCCAGGGGTATCTGCCCGGGGTGAGAGAAAACGGGGCCCAGTACACTCACGCGGCGCTGTGGGCTGTGCTCGCCACCGCGCTGCAGGGGGACGGCAACCGCGCGTTCGAGCTCTACCAGATGATCAATCCGCTGACTCACGCAGCGACGCCGGAGGGAGTAGCTCAATACAAAGTCGAGCCATACGTGGTTGCGGCCGACGTCTATACCGCCGAAGGACATCTTGGCCGCGGCGGGTGGACGTGGTACACAGGCTCCGGAAGCTGGATGTACCGCGTAGGGCTGGAGGCAATTCTGGGCTTCACCAAGCGCGGTAACACACTGGAGATGGACCCGTGTATTCCCGCTAGCTGGCCGGAGTTCAGCGTTACCTATCGATGCGGCTCGAGCAGCTACTTAATAACGGTTCGAAATCCCCATGGGGTTGAGCGCGGAGTCGCGACTACCACGCTTGATGGTACGCCCCTGAGCGGATCCGTGCCGCTCTCACACGATGGTGAGAGTCACGAAGTCATTGTGACGCTGGGGCTCCCGATTCCACCTCCGACAGCGGCGTAATCGCTGGTCCATTCACTACCTGCCCATAGGGATCGAACCTGGACCCATGGCAGGGACAATCCCACGTTCGCTCGGCGCTGTTCCAGTCGACGATGCAGTAGAGATGTGTGCAGACAGCCGAACGCTCGTGGAAATTCCCCTGTTCGTCACGATAGACGGCGATCTTGGACATGCCGCGTCTGAGTACCGCACCGGTTCCCGGCGGGATCTCATCGTAGGAGCTTACGTCGCCGCTGGTCGCCCAGTCGCTGTACTGTCCGGCGACGTTGAGGTTCTCCTTGAGAAACTCCGTCGTCGCGCGCAGGGTGACGCGCGACGGATCGTAGAGCTTCGACCACGGATTCTTCTTGCCGAGGATGAGGTCGGTGAGAAGTATCCCGGCGACCGTTCCGTGTGTGATGCCGTTTCCGGAATCCCCGGTAGCGATGTAGATGTGCTGGTCGGCGCCGGGGTTCTTGCCGATGAAAGCCATGTAATCGACGGGCTCCATGATCTGGCCGGACCAGCGGAAGTCGATGTTCTGGATCATCGGAAAGCGCTGGCGCGTCCACTCCTCGAGGCGCTTGAAGCGCTCGTCGGCGTCATCGGCCTGTCCTGTCTTGTGATCTTCGCCGCCAACGATCAGGAGCTCTTCGTTTCGGGAGGGATTCACGAGTGGGTCTACTTCCTGAAGGCGAACATAGTGATAGGGATTGTGTGTATCCCAATAGAGTCCTCGTGGAACTGATTCGCGCGGAATCCTCGCTGCGATGACGTAGGTGCGGTACGCCGACTGCTTCGTGTGCAGTATCACCCAGTCGTTGACGGGCGAGTTCGTGGCGACAACGACGCTGTCGGCGATGATGTCATAACCGTCGGCGGTCGTAACCTTGGCGGGCTCTCCGTCCTCGATGCTTTCAGCATGAGCCCCTGAAAAGAGCTGCCCGCCGTCGCGTATGATCGCGCGAGCGAGACCGTTCAGATACTTGAGAGGATGAAACTGTGCCTGCCGCGGAAAGCAGAGGGCAGGCCCGCTCTCGAAGGAATCGACCGGCATTCGCTCCACGATTTCGACGTCGGCAAGGCCCGCGCGGTGCGCGGCCTTGAGCTCCTGCTCGAGAAGCTTACGGTCATCTCCGGGGCCGAGAAACAGATAGCCATCTACTCTTTCGAAATCGCAATCGATGTCCTCGAGTGAAGCGATGGCTTCAATGCGGTCGATTGCGGCTGTATGACTCTCGGCCGCCACGCGGGCTCCCTCTTCACCGTGCAGCTTCTCGATCTCGGTGTAGTAATCGTCGAGTGCCGCCGTGATATGAGCGGTCGTGCGTCCGGTTTCGCCTCCTCCAATCGGACCATCGTCTATCACCACGACAGCGCGGCCTGCCCGAGCGAGCAGGTACGCGGTCGTCATGCCGGCAATACCGGCGCCGACTATGCAAACGTTAGTGCGAATGTCGTGGGACAGCGTCGGAAGCTCCGGGACATCGGTAGCCATCCAGACAGACGTAGTGTGGCCGGAGTCGCTTCGCATTGCCTGTTAATTGCGTGTGATGAATGAAAATTGGAGGTGCGGTGGGTGCTATGGCGCATAGGGTATGCCACATGGTACTCTAGCGGAGGAAGCCGACGCACGGTCGCACACATAACGCTCAAGAGCAGGGAACAATGGACAAGAAGGTTCTGGATGCAGCACGTACCGCCTTTCCTTCAGCGGCGAACGCCGTAACACTTGGCGCGATCGTTCACGACGGAGAATGCGACCCGTTGCCGATGGTCTCGATTCCGATTCCGATGATGAACCGCCACGGGCTCATAGCCGGGGCTACCGGAACCGGAAAAACGCGCACCCTGCAGCTGATAGCGGAGCAGCTGTCACAGGCCGGCGTCCCGGTGTTCGTTGCCGACATCAAGGGTGACATATCGGGACTCGGTACCAACGGCGCGTCGAACGATCGCATCACCACAAGAGCGAAAGAGACTGGATACGACTGGAAGCCGTCGGCTTTTCCGGTTGAGTTCCTGAGCCTCTCGGGCTCGAAGGGGGCCCAGCTCCGGGCGACGGTCTCGTCGTTCGGACCGCTGCTGCTCTCACGGGTTCTGGGCCTCAACGAGACGCAGTCGAGCGTTCTCGCGCTGGTCTTCAAGTACTGCGACGACAAAGGCCTCCTGCTTCTGGATTTCGCCGATCTGCGCGCGGTGCTCCAGTATCTCACCACCGACGGTGCCGCCGAGCTCAGGAACTACGGTGGAATGTCCAAACAAACCGTTGGCGTACTGCTTCGGGAGATGGTGGAGCTTGAGCAGCAGGGAGCCGAGAAATTCTTCGGCGAGCCGGAGTTCGACCTGCAGGACCTGATGCAGGTAGAGCGTGATGGGCGAGGCCTGATAAGCATCCTCGAGCTGCAAGACATACAGGACAAGCCGGACCTGTTCAGCACGTTCATGCTGTGGATGCTCGCGACGCTCTACAACGAGCTTCCGGAGGTTGGCGACATAGACAAGCCGAAGCTCGTGTTCTTCTTCGACGAGGCGCATCTGGTTTTCGACGGAGCGAGCAAAGCGCTGCTCAATCAGATCCAGCAGGTTGTCCGTCTGATTCGATCGAAGGGCGTGGGCGTTTTCTTCATCACGCAGAGTCCGAAGGACATCCACGAGGATGTGCTGGCACAGCTCGGCCACCGGGTGCAGCACGCATTGCGCGCATTCACTCCGGATGATGACAAGGCGCTACGGGCGGCGGCCAGGACTTTTCCGAAGACTCCGTTCTACGACGTCGAGGAGACACTCACGACACTGGGGATCGGGGAGGCATTCATTACCGTTCTCTCGCCGAAAGGGGTCCCCACGCCGCCGTTCGCGACGCGACTGATTCCCCCTGCGTCGAGCATGTCGCCATTGCCCGACGACGAGCTTGCCAAGCGCGTGTCGACATCACGCCAGGTAAGCGAATACGCACAGCCGATAGACAGAGAGAGCGCGAGAGAGCGCCTTGCTGCGAGAGTCGTCCCTGCTGCGCCTGCCGCTGAGCCGCGGGGACAATGGCAGCCTGCTCCTGCAGCGCCGCCGGCCGGCCGACGCAGCGCGAAGGAGCCACCGAGCACCTTTAATCAGATACTCAAGTCACCCGTTGCGCGCACTGTTGCCGGTGCTGTGACCCGTGGAATCATGGGAGCGTTGTTCGGAGCGCCTCGGCGGAGATCACCACGGCGGTGGTAGACTATTAGTATCATATCGACACTAAAAACAAAAAGGGGAACGGATCTAACGAATTTAACGGGGCAGGAACGGCCAGATCCGATTCAGCCCGTTCCTTATCCGTTAAATCCGTCAGATCCGCTCCTGCGTTTGTTGCTGTAGCGACACTCGGACGCCGACGTCATTCTCATGACGGCATTCGACGACATGTCCACCGTCGTGTACGCTATGCGCGAAGGCGCCGCCGAGTTTCTGGTGAAGCCGCTCGAGCTCCACGACTTGCGGCGGGTGATAGAGCGGGTGTTCGACGACCGGCGCGCCCGTTCGCGTGCAGGCAAGCGCGACGATGCCGCCGTGCCCAGCCTCACGCAGCAACCCGGTGACGCCCTCGTCGGCCGAGATCCCCGAATGGTTGCCGTCTACAAGCTCATCGGACAGGCCGCGGTAAGTCGAGCCACCGCGCTGATACGTGGCGAGACCGGAACGGGCAAGGAGCTTGTCGCGCGCGCCATCCACGCAAACTCCGCCGAATCGAAGGCTCCGTTCATCGCCGTCAACTGCGTGGCACTTCCCGCAAATCTTCTCGAGTCGGAATTGTTCGGTCACGTGCGTGGCGCATTCACTGGCGCAACCGGCGACCGCCGGGGGCGCTTCGCGCTCGCCGGGCGTGGGACGATCTTCCTCGACGAGATCGGCGACACCACACTCGACCTCCAGGCAAAGCTCCTCCGTGTTCTCCAGGAGCGCGAGTACTATCCAGTAGGTGGCGAGCGCCCTGAAAAAACGGAAGCGCGGGTCATCGCCGCAACGCATCGTGATCTGGAAGAGATGGTCGCGCGCGGAGAATTCCGGGCCGACCTTTACTATCGGCTGCGTGTAATCGAGATCGCAATCCCTCCGCTTCGCGAGAGAACGCAGGACATTTCCCTGCTGGCGCACCATCTCGTCGAAAGGGCGAGCGCTTCCACCGGCAAACCGGCGCCGATCATCTCACGCGAAGCACTCGGCCTGCTCAACGAGCATCAGTGGCCCGGCAACGTTCGTGAGCTCGAGAACTGCCTCACCCGCGCAACGGTCCTCGCGAGCGGCGAAGTGATCCGCGCCGAGCACATCCAGCTCGGCCCTCCTCTCGGCGATACCGACGCGCCTCTCTCCACGCTCGACAAGCTCGAGCGCGAACACGTCGAGCGCGTTCTAGCCTCCACCAACGGGCACAAGGCGCGCGCTGCCCAGATACTCGGCATCTCGCGCCCGCGGCTCGATCGCGTTCTGCGCAAGCACGGCCTCGAGTAGACCGTAGCCGGCGAACACACAACACGATAGCCGATGCACCTGCGGTCGCTCAGAGCGAAGTTCCTTGTCGGCGCAATCGCCGGGGTGCTGCTTCCGCTTGCAGTAGTCGGACTCTGGCTCGCTCGCGCCACCGAGCGGTCGGGAGAATCGTTTCTCCGCGAGCGACTGCGTGCCGGTCTCGCAGGCATCGTCGATGAGTCGGGTGCAAGGTGGGTGCGTACACGCAGCGACCTGCTCGACATCGCCGACGATCCTGCCGTGCAGTTGGCGCTCGAGACGCGTGGGCGAGCAACCGATGCTGCGACACTGGTCGCCCGTACGGTTCCCTCAGCGGCCCAGCCCGCGTTCACAATCGGCGGCGATCTTCGGACGAGCATCATGC
>JALYJX010000038.1 GCA_030775065.1 Gemmatimonadota bacterium
CAATCGCGCGCGCAATGTACCGGCTCGATCCGCGCGTCGAGCCGTTCTTTATTGGAGCCAGGCGCGGAATCGAGCGGCAGGTGCTGCCCACAACTGAATTTCCCTACGAGCTTCTGGACCTGCATCCTTTGTATCGCTCGCAGCCGTGGCTTAACTGGCGAACCGGAAAGGGTGCGGTCAGCGCGTGGCGCAGCGTCTCCCGGATTTCGGCCGCGTCCTCGCCGGCGTGCATAGTCGGCACGGGAGGGTACGCATCGGGGATTGCACTCGCTCACGGCGTCGTTCATAAAAGGCCGATCGCGATTCAGGAGCAGAACAGCTTTCCCGGACTGACGACGCGATTTTTCAGCCGCCATGCGCGACAGGTACACAACGGATTCCCCGAGGCCAGCCACCATCTCTCGCCCGGCCGGCGCACGCAGATATTTGATACGGGGAATCCGATCGAGCCACCGCCTGCTCCGCTCCCGGACCGCCGGGAGGCGAGGGCGGAATGGGGCTTTGCGGAAGAGGGAGGAAGTGTGATGCTGGTTTACGGCGGGAGCCAGGGTGCGAAGTCGATAAATGAAACGGTGGCGCGCTGGCTGAGCTCCCCGGATGCGCTTAAAGATGTATTCATCATCTGGGCGACGGGTGAGCGAACCTATAGCGAATTTGCCGGTCTGGAGAGCGAGCGCGTGAGGGTCCGTCCGTATCTGGCGCCGATAGCGAAAGCCTATGCGGCGGCCGATTTTGCGCTCAGTCGGGGAGGAGCGATGGCTACGGCAGAGCTATGCGCGTGGGCAATTCCGCCAATCGTGGTCCCGCTCCCGACTGCCGCAGCCGACCATCAAACAGCAAACGCGAAGGCGCTCGCTGCCGCCGGTGCGGCGGAATTCATTCCTCAATCGGAGCTGACCGTGGATCGCCTCGATCAGGCCGTCCGCGCTCTCGTAATAAATCCGACGGTGCTGGCGGAGCGCAGCGCTGCTGCAGCGAGTCGCGCCCGCCCAAAAGCAGCGGAGGATATCGCCCGCCACATCCTCGACATGATTGGCGCGGGCGAGACAGTCACTCGATGAGATACCTTCTTATGAGATGTGCGCGGTGGATTTGACAGACCCGTTGCCGGCCAGGACAGGCCCGATTCATTTCGTTGGCATCGCCGGCGCAGGAATGAGCGCGCTGGCAGAGCTGTTCGTGAAGCGCGGCTATTCCGTTACGGGTTGCGACGCAACCCTCGCAACAGCGAGCGATCTGCGAGGCCTCGGAATCCAGCTCTTTGAAGGGCACGATCCCTCTCACGTCACCGGCGCATCCGAGGTCGTCGTCACGTCCGCGGTGCGGCGTGACCACCCGGAGCTCATGCGCGCGAAGGCGCTGGGCATACCCGTCACCCGCCGCGCGGAGGCTCTTGGACGCGCCGTGTCGGGCGGGGAGCTCGTCGCGGTTGCGGGCACTCACGGAAAGACGACGACGACAGTGATGACCACCGAAGCGCTTCGCTCAGCGGGGCTCGATCCCACGGGTCTCGCAGGCGGAAGAGTCGGAGCGTGGAATGGAAATCTCATCTCCGGCTCGGACAGGCTGTTCGTCGTCGAGGCTGATGAGTACGACCGATCCTTTCACGCCTTGTCGCCGACGATCGCGGTGGTCACGAATGTCGAGGAGGATCACCTCGACATTTATCCCGGTGGAATAGGCGAAATCCGCGAAGCGTTCGCCCGGTTCGCACGCGGAGCAAACGTCATTGTCCTTTGCGCTGACGACCCGGGCGCGACAACGCTCCCCGTTCCGAGCAGCGCCGAAATCATTCGTTACGGCATCGAGTCATCGGACTCGCGACTGGTTGGATCGGATGTCGAATCGCGAAACGGCGGGTCAGCGTTCGTTATCCGCTACGACGACGAAGACCTCGGCTCGGTTACGCTGCGCGTGCCGGGAATGCACAACATCCGCAACGCTCTCGCGGCAATTGCGTCGGGAATCGCGCTCGGCACTACGGTCGAAGCCATGCGTGCCGGCCTCGAGGCCTTCAACGGGGTTGAGCGTCGCTTCCAGATTCTGGGTGACTTTGCCGGAGTCACGCTGGTCGACGACTACGCGCATCACCCGACGGAGATCGAAGCCACGCTGCAGGCCGCTCGCGCGGCGTTCCCCGAGCGCAGAATAATCGTTGCGTTCCAGCCCCATCTCTACTCGCGGACGCGCGATTTTCACCGCGAGTTCGCAAACGCCCTCGGTCTGGCGGACGTAGTTTACCTTTGCGATCTCTATCCGGCGCGCGAGCAGCCCATCGCCGGCGTCACCGCCGAGCTGATCTCCGAATCGATGCTGACGCATGGCCGCGGCCCGGACTGGGAGGGTCCGCGCTCAGCGCTTGCCGACGCGATTGCTGCGCACGCGCGCGAAGGAGACGTCGTTCTCACCGTCGGCGCGGGTGACATCACGCGAACGGGTGCAGAGCTCCGCGATCGGCTCCGCAGGAAGTGAGTCCAGCGCCGCTGGATCTCACCGCGATCAGCAAGCCTCGCCCGCGAAAAAGGTGGAGGTTCGCCGTAGTGATACTATTACTGGTGCTGCTTGCGCCGACTCCCTGGCTCGCGCGTCGCGGCGCGTCGAAGCTTGCGTTTTTCCACGTCAGCCGGGTGACAGTGGAGGGCACGCGGTACCTCTCGCCTGACACGGTCGTCGCCCGACTGGCGATAGACACTTTGCATTCCGTGTGGGACGACCCGGCGCCCCTCGAGGACCGCGTTCGCGCGTTGCCACAGGTGGCTGATGTCTCCGTCTCCAGAAAGCTGCCTGGAACCCTTGTCGTGAAAGTGAGAGAGAATCCGCCGGTGGCGCTCGTGCCGGGCGCGCGCGGGCTCGAGGCGGTGGATTCAACCGGGCGCTCACTTCCGATCGACCCGGCCCGTGAAGCGCTCGACTTGCCCATCTCCAATCAGCGCGACCCGGGTCTGATCCGCATGCTCGGTGACGTACGGGCGCGCCATTCCGTCCTCTATCGCAGGATCAGCGAAGTCTCCCTTGATGCTTCGGGCGACGTCGTCATTCTTCTCACCTCGAACGCTCCGGAGTCGCCGCCGGTGCCGGTACCTTCGCCGCCGCCCACGCCAAGCGATTCGACTGTCATCAACAGAGACACGGCAACGTCAACCGCGGCGAGCGGTCCGCGGATGCTCCGAGTTCGCGCGCGGCTGGGGGTGTCAGCAACCCGCTTGACCGATATCTTTCCCGTGGAATTCCACCTCCGACGGCGCGGTGCCCGTGTCGCCGAGCTAGATCTTCGTTACCGCGAACAGGTTATCGCAAGGCTGCAATGATTCAGGAACGCGTCATCGCCGGGCTCGACATAGGCTCGGCAAAAACCACCGTCGTGATCGCCGAAGCTGTCGGTGAAAGTCACCGTCAGCCCACGCTCAAGGTTCTGGGCGTAGGCCAGGCGCGAACGACCGGGCTGAGGCGCGGAATCGTCTCGGACATCGAGGAGACCACGCGCTCGATCAAGAAAGCCGTCGAAGATGCAGAGCGGATGGCGGGTACGACAATCGAGTCGATTTATGCGGGAATCGCCGGCGAGCATGTGCGCGCGATGACGAGCAAGGGAATCGTTGCGGTCAACGGTGATGAGATATCGAAGGCAGATGTGAACCGCGCAAACGAAGTTGCTCGTGCGCAGCCGGTGCCCCAGGATCGCGAGCTGCTCCACGCGATCCCGCAGGAATACACAGTCGACAAGAATCAGGGAATACGCGATCCCATCGGGATGGTCGGCACACGCCTCGAGACGGAGATGTACCTCGTGACGATCGGCAGCTCGCCGGCCACGAATCTCCGCAAGTCAGTTGAGCGCGCCGGCTATTCGGTAAAGGAGCTCGTGCTCGAGCCACTCGCCAGCGCCCTCGCAGTTCTGACCGAGGATGAAAAGGAGCTCGGCGTTGCGCTCGTCGAGATGGGAGCAGGGACAACGGACGTCGCAATCTTTCACGAAGGCAAGATCAGGCATCTGGCGACCGTGAACTTCGGCGGCAGCAATGTCACGAACGACATCGTGCAGGGGATTGGCCTGACACAGGCCGATGCCGAGCGGGTGAAGGAGCGCTACGGCTGCGCATATGAGCCGATGATCGACCCCGACCAGATGATCGAGCTTCCCAGCACCGTCGCGCAGGGACAGCGCCATGTAGCCCGCGAAGTGCTTGCCCACATCATTCACCAGCGGATCGACGAGATCTTCTACCTGGTCCATCAGGAGATCGAGCGGGCCGAGTACGCGAGCAGGCTGAGCGGCGGCGTGGTTATCACAGGCGGAGCAGCGGCCATGGAGGGCGTTGCCGCCTTGGCGACTGATGTTTTCGGGACGGGTGTGAGAATCGGCCGGCCCGCGGAGCACATCGGTGGCCTGACGGATTCGGTCGACGCTCCCCGGTTTTCGACCGTCGTGGGACTGGCTCTCTACGGCGCCAACAGGGTTGCGCTTGCTGGTGCTTCAGCGGCAGGTAAGCGCCGACCGCTGGCCTCGCCGAACGTGGATCGGCTGGCGCAACGCGTGAAGACCTGGCTTCAGGACTTTTTCTAGCGCCCCATCCCGGCGCAACTCTCGACGCGACTGCGGCTTGAGTTTTTCCACATCATAAAGCTGCCCGGATTCCCATTGTTGTGGGAATCCACGATTTCCGCGTTCAACTCCGAATTCCTGGGGCCCATCCGATTTTCTATTGGATGGTTTTGGGATACGGCTATATATTGGCGTTCGTTTTCCCCACCTCAAGGCACCTCCCGGAGTCCCCGCCAGATGAATTTCGAGTTCGAGGAGAGCACGTCTCAAAACGCTCGCATGAAGGTCGTCGGGATTGGCGGCGGCGGCGGCAATGCGGTCAACCGGATGATCGAGGAGCGCCTCTCCGGGGTGGAGTTCATATCGATCAATACCGACGCCCAGGCACTCCTTAATTCGAAGTCTGACGTAAAGATCCAGATAGGTAAGAAGCTAACGCGTGGTCTTGGCGCAGGCGCTCGTCCCGAGATCGGGAAGCAGGCTGTCGAGGAGAACAGGGACGAGGTCTCGCGCGTGCTGACCAATGCGGACCTCGTATTCGTCACCTGCGGGATGGGTGGTGGAACCGGAACGGGCGCGGCGCCGACGGTCTGCGAGCTGGCGCGTGCTGCGGGCGCCCTCACGGTTGGAATCGTCACTCGACCTTTCCTCTTCGAAGGTCGAAAGCGTCTCCGCCAGGCCGAGCTCGGCATCACCGAGATGCGGAAGCACGTGGATACGATGATCGTCGTTCCGAACGAGAGGCTGCTTGCCGTGGTCGGGAAGGGAATTCCATTCCATGATGCGCTGAAGAAGGCCGACGAGGTGCTGCTGCACGCGACACAGGGCATTTCCACTCTGATCACAGTGACCGGACTCGTGAACGTGGATTTCGCCGACGTTCGCACCGTGATGCAGGAGGGCGGCTCAGCGCTCATGGGGACCGGGGTCGGACGCGGCGAGAATCGAGCGACGGATGCCGCACAGCAGGCCATCGCGAGCCCGCTTCTCGACAACGTCTCCGTTTCCGGCGCAACCGGCGTGCTCGTCAACATCACGGGCGGCGACGATCTCACACTCGGTGATGTGCATCAGATCGTGGAGATCGTGAAGGATGCCGTAGGCGAGGATGCCGAGATCATCTTCGGAACCGTCAACGAGAAGGCGATGCAGGGAGAGTGTCGGGTTACCGTCATCGCGACGGGCTTCGACAAGAACCCGGCGCCGGCGACCGGCTTCACTCCATCGGCGACCTCGACCAACACCATTCCGCGCGGAACTCCGGTCATTCAGCTGCCGATTCAGCGCACCACCACCCGGCCGGTGGTTCAGCCGCGGGGCACACCGCCGCCCGATATTCCGCGCAAAGTGACCCCGATGCCCCCTCCGCCGTCATTGGATAAACAGGACGGCCAAGGCCAGGATCTCAGCGATATGGAGATCCCGACCTTCATTCGGAGGCAGATGGATTGACCATCCGCACAGCGCGGGTCATTACGTATTCATTCGTTGGGCTGTTCACGTTTTTCGCACTGCGGATGACGCCCCCCATCACGTCGACGTCGAATGGAATGCCGCTCACCCCATTTGCCGCCGAGCAGCCCGTCGCGCCTTCGTTGCCTCCGGCCGGAGTAGTGGTCGCGCCCGTCGTTGTCCTCGCGTCGACTGTAGCGACGATCGATACCGTCACCGTGAGTGGCGTGATTCACTCCAACCTGTTTTCCGCGCTCGACCGCTCACCGACATCCGGTTTGCCGCGCTCGGAGCGCGCTGAGCTCGCCTACTCGCTGGCCGATATCTTCGAGTATCGGGTCGACATGAGCAGGGACCTGCAGTACGGCGACAAATTCCACGTTCTCGTCGAGCGACTCCAGCAGCCGAACGGAGCCATTCTGGTCAACAGGATCCTCGGTGCACGTCTCGCGCTTTCCGGCAACGAGGTGGAGGCGATTCTGTTCAAGGGCTCGGGCTCAAATGGTGAGTACTTCGATGCAACCGGCAAGTCTCTGCGTGCTTCGTTTCTCCGCGCGCCGGTGGCGTTCCGTAGGATTTCCAGCATTTTCGGCGGGCGGCGTCATCCCGTACTCGGCATCTGGCGGCGGCACAAGGGCACCGACTACGCAGCAGCGATGGGAACTCCAGTCAGATCAGTCGGCGACGGGGTCGTGATTTTCGCCGGCAGAAAGGGTGGATACGGGAACGTCATCGACATCAGGCACCGCAACGGATTCGTGAGCCGTTACGGGCACCTCCGCGGATTTGCGCGCGGCGTGCGCGGAGGCTCGCGTGTCGCGATCGGAAGCACGATCGGCTACGTGGGCAGGAGCGGGCTCGCAACGGGTCCGCATCTTCATTTCGAGGTTCTCGTCCGCGGCGTTCAGCGCGATCCGCGGGTCGCGCTCAGAATGCAGGGTGGAATGCCCATTGCCTCCTCGGAGCGTGGCTCGTTCAACCGCGCACGGTCGCGCACGGTGGCCTCGTTCGAGGCTCCCACTGGTAGCACGAACTAGCGGAGCCTGGCCCGGCTGATTTGCCGCGCAAAAGCGCGGAGTGAGCGCGATGATTCGCGCTCTTTTTTTCGGCCCTGGCATCCATGAAAAGGGTTTAGTTGGATTCGGCGGATTATCCGGATTCTCCGAGCTGGCGCCAAAGCAAGCGAACCGCACTCAACGTCCTCTGAAGCCTCTGTCATGAATGCTTGCTCGTGCGGGCATCGGCTCCCGGCTTGGCTAGCGTTGTTGTAGTGTTCGTCGCTATGCCCCCTTTCCGCTGAAATCGATGTCTCGAATTCTACGCCGCGCGGACGATACCCCGCGTCGCTCGCTGTGGCAGCGCCTAAGAGACGTCGCGATGACCGACGTCAGCTTCTTCACACAGGCAGGCGTCATTCAGGGCTCCCTCGAGAAGCTGGAGGAGGTTCTGATCGAGGCCGATTTTGGTGTCGCCACCAGCATGCGTCTCGTCGAGACCGTCGAGCAGCAGGCAAAGCGCGGGACCATCAAAACCCAGGAGGAGTTCCTCGCCGCTCTCGAGGAGGCTGTCGCGCGATCTCTCGGAGCCGACGGAGACGACACGTCCCTGCGTTTCGCGTCCGCGAAGCCAACGGTCATTCTGGTGGTCGGGGTGAACGGTGCCGGGAAAACGACATTCATCGGAAAGCTCTCGGCGCTGATGGCAACTCGGGGGCGAACTGCGCTGGTAGGCGCCGCGGATACGTTTCGCGCGGGGGCGATCGACCAGCTCCGGATGTGGGCAGAGCGCAGCGGCGCGCGGTTCGTCGGCAGCAAAGCGGGAAGCGACCCGGCGTCGGTCGCGTTCAACGCCATCGGCGAGGGAGTTACGTACGGCAGCGACGTCGTGATAGTCGACACAGCGGGCAGGCTCCACACCAGCTCGAACCTCATGGACGAGCTGAAGAAGATTCATCGCGTAATCGGCAAGCGGGTTCCGGGCGCGCCGCACGAGACATTGCTGGTGCTCGACGCTACGATAGGACAGAACGCGGTGGCCCAGGCGCGCACCTTCGCGGCCGCCATTCCAATTACCGGGCTGGTGATGACCAAGCTCGACGGAACTGCCAAGGGAGGAATCGTTCTCGCTGTGCGCGAAGAGCTCGGCGTTCCGGTGAAGTTCATCGGCACCGGCGAGACGATCGCGGACATCGAGCCATTCAACCCGGTGGCGTTCGCGCGCGAGCTCGTAGAGGGTTAACGATTGAGCGAGGGGGAGCGGCGGACGGAGCCGTCCGGCAGGCTGTACCTCGACATGCCTGTCACGTATCTCAAGGGCGTCGGCCCGAAGCGCGCCGAGGCGCTTCGCAAGCTCGGGATTGTCACCGCGCGCGACCTTCTTTTTCATGTGCCGCATCGCTACGAGGACGCGAGCACGGTGAGCCCGATCTCATCGCTCGAGCCCGGCATGGATGCGACCATCATCGGACGCGTCGTATCCAAGGGGATTATTCCAACGCGCCGGCGGCTGCGAATATTTCAGGCTGTCGTCCGCGACGATACCGGTATCATCGAGGCCGCATGGCCGGGCCAGCCTTTCCTCGACCGCACTATCGCGAAAGACGACACGCTCCTTCTCACCGGCACCGTCCGGTTTTTTCACGGACGGCAACTCCAGCCGCGCGAGCACGTGAACCTTGGCCAGGAGACCGGCGACCTCATCGGAGGCCGCGTTCTCTCCGTTTACCCCGCGACTGAAGGCCTCTCGTTCAAAGTCATCAGGGGGATAATCGATGCGCAGCTCGACGCGTTGCTGCGCTCGGTAACCGAATATCTACCCGCTGAAATCCTTCAGGCGGCCTCGGTGCCGCCGCTCGCGGAAGCGCTCCGCATGGTTCATCGTCCGAAGTCGATTGTCGAAGCAATGCGCGGCCGGGCGCGGCTGGCGTTCGAGGAGCTCCTCTTTGTTCACATCCTCCATCGTCGCGGTAATGCTCTCGCGCGCGCACAACGGAGCGGCATTGCGTTTCGCAACCGGCGCGAGCTGACGAGCAGTCTCAAGAAAAATCTTCCGTACGGCCTCACCGCGGCGCAGAACAGGGCAATCCGCGAGATCTTTGCCGACATGTGCAGCGATCGGAAGATGCATCGGCTGCTGCAGGGGGATGTCGGCAGCGGGAAGACAATTGTCGGGTTGTTCGCGGCCCTGCTTGCCATGGAGAATGGATACCAGGCGGCGATCATGGCGCCCACCGAGCTTCTCGCGGAGCAGCACTACGGAACGCTGTCGCGGCTGCTTGTTCCCCTCGAAATTCAACCACTCCTGTTGACGGGAGGCATGACGACACGCGACAGGTCGCGGGCGGAGCGCGTCATCGGCTCGACAGCACCGGCGCTCGTCATCGGCACACATGCGCTCGTTCAGGAGAGCACGTCGTTTGGCCGGCTTGGATTCGCGCTGATAGACGAGCAGCACCGGTTCGGCGTGGAGCATCGCGCGCTGCTTGCAGCGAAGGGCGAGCGGCCTGACGTCCTCCTGATGAGCGCGACGCCGATACCCCGTTCTCTCGCTCTCACGGTTTACGGAGATCTGGACGTCAGCACTCTCGACGAGCGACCGGCCGGACGGCAGCCGGTCACGACGGTCATCAGGTCCGAGAAGCGACGCGACAAGGTTCTCGAGTTCGTGCGGCGCGAGACAGACGAAGGCAGGCAGGCGTACGTCGTCTATCCGGTAATCGAGGACTCCGAGAAGATAGATCTCAAAGCAGCAACAACGATGTTTCAGCGGCTCTCAGAGGGAGCGTTTGCCGGCAAGCGCGTTGCGCTCCTGCACGGGCGGATCTCAACGACTGAGCGCGACGCGACGATGCGCGCGTTCCGCGATGGATTGGTCGATGTTCTGGTGGCGACGACAGTGATCGAGGTTGGCATCGACGTCCCGAATGCGACGGTCATGCTGATCGAGCATCCGGAGCGGTTCGGACTGTCGCAGCTGCATCAGCTCCGCGGACGCGTCGGCCGCGGCGCCGAATCATCGTACTGCATTCTTCTCGGCGACTACGGTCCCGATTCTGCGGAGCGGCTGCGAATCTTCGCCGGGACCGAGGACGGATTCGAGATTGCTCGAGCTGACCTTCGAATACGCGGCATGGGGAATCTCTTTGGGGAAGAGCAGAGCGGATTACCGTCGTTCCGGGTTGCCGATCCGATTCGCGACGAGGCACTGAACATTGCCGCGAGAGAGCAAGCCGAGCGGCTCCTGGCAGAGGATCCGGAGCTTGAATCTCGAGCGAATGAGGGAATCCGCAAGGTTCTTTCCTCCCGCTACTCGCGGGCGCTGCAGCTATTTCGCGTCGGTTAGGGGCCGCTTCCTTTGCAGTGAAGAAGCGCTACGTCTTACCGGCCCGGGTTCGCGAGCCGCTTCTTGATTCGTTCGAGCTCGGCATTGGCCTTTGCGAGCTGGTCGCGAAGCGCGGCGGTTTCCTCTTCGCGCGAGATGTAGACAGTATCGCGACCGTTCACCTGCTTTGGCACCGCCGCCTGGCGCACCGACTGAAGCACGAGAGCGGTTCTTCGCACAACCTCGGCTTGCGGCCGGTACCAGATCGCGCCGTCGTTCGCAAGATAGATGTCGAGGGCGCGTATGCCCTGTGCTACCGAGGCGGTGCGGTTTGCGGGATCGACGATGTACATGGCGCGCCAGAATGAGATTTCGCGCGCTTCCTGAGTGCCCTGGTTTCGCAGGGCGTAGTCCGACAGGATTCGATCGGCTCCCGGATAATCTCCAGCTTCGACGCGCTGCCGGGCCTGCTCGATCGTAGCCGCAAACTCCACCGCGGGAGCGGGTGGCGCTGGTGCACGCGACCCTCCACAGGCTGCAACAACGAGTGCGACAAGAGTCAAGGCTCTTCGGTTCAAGCGACTTCCTCCACAGCGGGGGGCGTACGGCGGAACGGTGTTCTGCGCGTCACCACCGCCCGGACAGGCAGCGTGATCGTGAACGTGGTACCAACGCCGATGGTGCTCGACACCGAGATCGTTCCTCCGTGGGCTTCGACTATTTCCCTTGCAATCGCCAAGCCCAAACCCGTGCCGCGCGTGGCGGACTGGGCCTGGTTGTTCGCCTGGTAGAACTTCTCGAAGATATGTGGAAGCTGCTCAGGCGGAATACCAGCGCCCGAATCCCTTACAGTGATCGAGACTTCGTTGTCCACGCCCTCGACCGCGAGCTCAACGGTTCCACCACGATCGGTGAACTTGAACGCATTCGAGAGGAGGTTCCCAAGCACCTCGTTAATGCGGTCTTCGTCCCACAGCACGTGCGCGGGCAGATCGTCTCCTCGAACCACACGGAATGCGATCTCCCTCTGAAGCGCCAGAACCTGGAAGGAGGACTCGAACGCGTGGAGAAACCTGTCGAGGTCTATCTGCCGACGCTCGAGCTTTCCGCCGCCAGCTTCGAACCTGCTGATATCGAGCAGGCGCTTCACAAGGCGCGTGAGTGTCTGTGCCTGTTTTCCGAGCGTGACACAGATCTCGCGCTGCTTCGGATTCAGCTCCCCGTAAATGTTCTCCTGAAGGAGCTCCAGATAGCCGACGATTACGTTTATCGGTGTCTTCAGCTCATGAGACGCCACGGATACGAACTCGGCCTTCAGCTTGTCGAGCTCAGCGAGCTGCGATGCCATTCTCTGATAGCTGCCGGCAAGGCGTCCGAACTCGTCGGACCGGCTCTCCGCCATTGGAAGCCGGTGCGTGAAGTCGCCGTCCGCCACAGCCCTCATTCCCTTTTCGAGGTCGTGTACCGGCCGGCTGATCGAGCGTGTGAGCCAGATCGCGATCAGCGTGGCCAGGAGAAGCGCGATTGCAAGTGAGCCCGCGGCAGTTCGCTGTGCATCAACGGTTGCGTCGGCAGTCTGCTGCGCCTTGTCACGCGTCTCTTCGCGGAGCTTGGCTTCGGTCTGAGCGATGATGCGCTCGATTGTCTGCATCGCGGGCCGCGTTCGCTGCACCGAGATATCCTCCGCGGCAGTGCTGTTGCCCCCCGCGGCCGCAGCGTATTCCGCGTCGGTTGCGGCCCGGAGCGCGAGAATCGCGGTTCGAGTCTCGCCTGTCGGGCTGAGCTTGTATCTGTCGAGAGAATCGCCAATCGCCGCCAGCGCGTCGATATTGCGCTTCATGCGAGCGAGGCTGGCCTCGTCATGCACGAACAGCAGCGCGTCTTCCGCGCGCTTGATATCGTCAGTGACCTGACGGAACCGGCCGAGCTGCAGCGAGCCGGCAAACTCGCGATCGCGCAGGCTGCGCGTAATTCCGTGCACCGTCTCCAGCGAGCGGAGCGCCAGCAGCAACGGAACAAGCAGAATTATCGTGATCGATACGATCCCGAGCCCAAGCCTTGTTCGCAGCGTCATGCGCTGTTGACACCCCTATAGGCGTGGTCTAGCTTGCCGCGCAGTCGCAGTATCCACCCCATCCGCAATGATTCCCCCCCTCCCAACGCCAAGAATATCCGAGCTCAGCGCTCATGCCGGACAGGATGTCCGGCTGCGAGGCTGGGTGACTCATCTGCGCTCATCCGGTAAAGTTGCCTTTATCGTCATGCGCGACGGTAGTGGCACCGTGCAGTGCGTACTCGTGAAAAGTAGTCTTGCACCGGAGGCGTGGGAACGGTTCGCTGAGCTTACCCAGGAAACGACGATCGAGGTACTGGGTTCGGCACGCCCTGACGTGCGCGCTCCGGGCGGGCATGAACTGGCCGTGTCGGACCTCCTCATCATTGGTCGGAGCCCGACTGACTATCCCATTCAGCCGAAGGAGCACGGCATCGACTTCCTGCTCGACAACCGGCATCTCTGGCTGCGGAGCGAGCGTCAGCGCGCAGTAGCCCGGTTGCGCCACGAGATAGAGCAGGGCATCCGCGACTTTTTCCACGACCGGGACTTTCTTCTCGTCGACACACCGATTCTTACCGCTGCCATCGGCGAGCGCAGCGGTCTCTTCGCCACCGAGTACTTCGACGAAGGCACTGCGTATCTCGCCCAGACCGGCCAGCTCTACGGTGAGGCCGCAGCTGCGGCGTTTGGAAGGATTTACTGCTTCGGCCCGACTTTCCGCGCCGAGAAATCGAAGACGCGGCGCCACCTCACGGAGTTCTGGATGTGCGAGCCGGAAGTCGCATTCAATAATTCCGACGACAACATGCGCCTGCAGGAGGAGTTCATCTCCTATCTCGTCGCGCGATGCCTCGACCGACGGATGTCCGAGCTGAAGGAGCTCGAGCGCGACGTCAGCAGACTGGAAACGGTGACGATGCCTTTTCCGCGGATCAATTATTCCGACGCGGTCATCACGCTTCAGTCGAAAGGAAGCGCGATTCAGTGGGGTGACGACATGGGCGCGGAAGACGAGACGCTTCTCGTCGAGGGATACGACCGTCCGGTGTTTGTTTTCAACTACCCGAAAGAGGCAAAAGCCTTCTATATGAAGGAGAACCCGGACGATCCGCGTACGGTGCTCTGCAACGACTGTCTAGCCCCCGAAGGGTACGGGGAAATAATTGGGGGCTCGCAGCGTGAGGACGACTACGACAAGCTGGTCCAGCGAATCAAGGAAGAGAACCTGCCGCTCGATGCTTACAACTGGTATCTCGATTTACGGAAATACGGGACGTTCGTGCACGCGGGTTTTGGTCTGGGACTGGAGAGAACCGTCGCCTGGATCTGCGGTGTGCCTCACCTGCGTGAGACAATCGCGTTTCCGCGCATGATGAATCGCCTTCGGCCCTGATCTCACTCGGCGCTTTTCGTTTCCTCCCAGAGCGCGTCGAGCTGCTCGAGGCCCGCTTCACCAATCTCGATGCCGCGTTCGCGGCACATCGCCTCGATGTTCCTGAAGCGCTGCTCGAACTTGGAGTTCGCGCGATCGAGTGCCAGCGACGCGTGCACGCCGGCCTTCCGGCAAAGGTTCACGCACGCGAACAAGAGATCGCCGAGCTCGGCTTCAAGAACGGCATGATCGGGATCTAGTGTCGGCGCCGCACCCGCGACCAGGGCCGGCCGGCCTTCGAGCTGCTCGCGGACTTCGGAAAGCTCCTCCTCCACTTTGGCTGCCGGACCGCCGACATCCGGCCAGTCAAAGCCCAATCCCGCCGCCCTGTCCTGCAGCCTGTGGGCGCGGTGCAATGGTGGCAGCGACGCAGGCAAACCGTCGGCGATCGACTCGCGCTTCTTCGCCTTTATCCGCTCCCACGGCTCACGCGCGCCTTCGCCGTCGAACAGATGGGGGTGACGGCCGCGCATCTTGGTGATCAGCGCCTGTGCGATATCGTTGGCGCCGAATTCGCCGCGCTCTTCCGCGATTACCGAGTGAAACAGCACCTGCAGGAGCAGGTCCCCGAGCTCTTCCTTCATCAATGTCGAGCTGCCGTTTCTGATCGCTTCGTCGAGCTCATGTGCCTCTTCGATCAGATAGGGTCGCAGCGAATCGTGAGTCTGCGCTGCGTCCCACTCGCAGCGGCGCCTGAGATCGCGCATCAGCTCGAGGGCATCGTTGAGTGTGGCTTTGTCGTGCATGCGGCTCCTGCTTTGCTAGATTGCCCGCTGTGAATGGAATTCTAGAGGGCACGGCTTCGACTCGCCAATGATCCACAGACCAGACCGCGCGTGGATGGACGTCGACGTCGGAGCGATTGTGCGCAACGCGCGCACAGCTCAATCCCGCGCCGGCGTCCCGCTCATACCAATGATCAAAGCCGACGCTTATGGACTCGGCGCCGAGCCCGTGGCCGAAGCGCTGGAGGCACTCGATCCGTATGCGTACGGCATCGCCACCATCGCGGAAGGACGGGCACTCAGGCGGGCGGGAATCACGCGGCCGCTCATCGTTTTTACACCGCTGCTCACAGGCGAATACGCCGCAGCACGCGAGCTCGCGCTGACCCCGACGCTGGGGACTGCGGATGAGATCGAGAAATGGTGCCGGGAGGGAGATCGCCTCGAGTGGCAGCTCTCGATCGATACAGGCATGTCGCGCGCGGGCGTTCCATGGCGCGAAACAGGTGCGCTTCGCTCGCTCGTCGAGCGACATCCGCCGGCCGGGGCGTTCACGCACTTCCATTCGGCTGAGCTCGATGACGGCTCGATGGCGGAGCAGGAGCAGCGCTTTCGCGAAGCAATCGCCACACTGCCGGCGCGGCCACCGTGCCTACATACGGACGCGAGCGCTGCTATCGTCAGACACGGACGCTCGGAATGGGACGCAATTCGGCCTGGCATCTACCTGTACGGTGTGGGAAGCGGGGCAGGGGCGGCGCTCGATCCTGAGCCGGTTGTACACGTTCGTGCACGAATCGTCGAGACGCGCTGGATAGAGCCAGGTGACACAGTCAGCTACGACGCGACCTATGCAGCGGGGTCACGACGGAGGATCGCGACGATCCCGATGGGTTATGCGGACGGCTATCCACGAGCGCTCAGCAGTCGCGGCTCGGCGCTCACGCCGGATGACACGCTGCCAATAGTTGGGTTGGTGACGATGGACATGATCATGCTTGACGTTACTGATTCCGAGTCTCAGGCAGGCGACGAGGTCACTCTGATCGGGTCGGCGGGCGACGGCCGGCACATTGGCATCGGTGAGCTCGGCGGTCTGGCCGAGATGTCATACTACGAGCTCATGACCGGCCTGGGGGCGAGGCTCGACCGCTATTACAT
>JALYJX010000039.1 GCA_030775065.1 Gemmatimonadota bacterium
CCCGCCGCAAGGCTGTACCACCAGCCGCGGAGCGGCGGCAGGCGCGTGGCCTGGGTGACGTTGCTCAACCGCCTTCCATCGTTCCGGTAGAACTGGATGGGCATCCATTCACCGGTGGTGACAAGATCCAGCCGCCGGTCGCCATCGAAATCGATCCAGACCGCATCGGTGATCATGCCTCCGGGACGAACCAGCTCCGGCGCGACCGCTTCGGTAACATCCGTGAAGCGGCCTCCGTCATTCCGCAGCAGATAACTCCTGGTGGGATAGGGATAGCTTCGGGGAGTCAGGCGACCGCCAACGAACAGATCCGGCCGGCCATCTCCTGTAAAATCCCCAGCCTGCACCGTGGCCGTGCTGGTCAACATGGTCGGCAGCGCCCGGGCATCTCTCGTGAACCTCCCGTCTCCCTGATTGATGTAGAGGCGATCCTGCAACAATGGTGAGCCCGGCGGGAGGTGATATCCGCCGCTCGCCACATACAGGTCCAGTCGTCCGTCCCCATTGGCATCGAAGAACAGCGCTCCCCAATCCTCGTATGCCTTGTCGGCCTCCCAGGGTTGCCCCTTGGTCGATGCAACAAAGCTCCCGTCCTTCGTTTGGATGAAAAGCTCGGCTGCGACGCCTGATCCACCGCCGACGAATACATCGTCCAGGCCGTCGCCATTCACGTCGCCTACCGCAACCGAAGGGCCCTGTCTCGAAACCATGTAAGGCAGCAGGGATTGCACGCTGTAATCCACCAGCGTTCCCTGCTGATGCTTGTACGCCAGTCCTCGGCGCGCATCCAGCGGCGCGAATATCTGGTTTCGCGTCGAACCAGGAGGGCGGGGTAGTTGCTTATCGGTCGCAGCGGCCTGATTCACGATCAACAGCCGGTCGACCTGCAGATTCGTCAGTACCTGATAGCGACCGTCGGGCCAGATCACTTCCAGGCTGTCCACGCGTGCCACGCGACCGAGCCCAAAATGAGCGCGGGCATCTATCGTGGACATGTACCCGCGGTACGGGGAATGGTAGAGGTACTGCTTCTGTCCACCGGCGGTGAGAATCAGTCTCGATCCTATCCCCCGAATGTTGGGAGACTCCCCCTGAAGCTCGATCCGCAGGTGATGGGCGTCGTCTCCGGACTGCACATTGTGATAGATGAAGGCAGGCGCGTCGATGTTGTTCACCACGAGGTCGAGCCTGCCGTCGTTATCGAGGTCGGCGTAGGCCGCGCCGTACGAGAAGCTCGGCCGCTCAAGCCCCCAGTCTGTCGTCTTATCGATGAACGTCAGGTCACCTGCCTTCCGGAAGACATAGTTGGACTCGTCGTAAGCGGGGAGGCCCTTGAGGATTTCCAGTCCTTCCCGGCGCGAGCCACTAGCAGCTCCCGCTCGGCGCACGGCGAGCATGGCCTTCTGGTAATCCAAATCATTCACCGCTTTTGGATAACCATTGGTGATGAAGACGTCCTTGTGGCCGTCGTTGTCGAAGTCCGCAAATAGGGGACTCCAGCTCCAATCCGTTGCCGCGACGCCTGCAAGACGGGCAACTTCGCTGAAGATGACATCCCCGTCCTTCGTGACTCCGTTGCTCAATTGCAGGGTGTTGGCGCTGTAGTCATCGCGAAATCCCCGGCTGCGCGACTCCATGAGGCTCCCGTACGTCATGAACCCGCTCATCCGTTTGCGGCGGCTCAAATCGCGCGGCATCATGTCCACCTGTAGAATGTCCTGCCAGCCGTCGTTGTTGAAATCGGCGATATCAACGCCCATGCCCGCGAAGCTCGCATGCTTGAGCCACCGGCCGGCCTTGTCGGTGAAGGTCCCGTCCCCGTTGTTGACATACAGAACGTCGTTGGGCGTGGCATCGTTGGAGACATAGATGTCGGGCCGGCCATCTCCGTTCAGGTCGGAGACGACGACGCCGAGGCCATAGCCGGCGTCTCGCAGTATGCCCGCTTCTCTGGAGACGTTCGTAAATGTCCCCTTGCAGCTGCTGCGATAGAGCTCGTTGTAACTGCCGGCGCTCCCACTGTGGATGCCGGCGGGGTGGCTGATATCGGCACTACGCGAAAAATCCTCGGGCGAATTGTTGAGCACAAAGAGGTCTAGGCACGCGTCCCCGTCGTAATCAAGAAAGACGGCGTGCGTCGTGAATCCGGTGTCTGCGATGCCGTATTGCGCCGCAGCCTCCGTAAAAGTGCGATTCCCGTTGTTGATGAACAGCAGATTCGCGCGCTGCTCCGGTTTCGACCATTCAGGCCCGGAAACGGAGACGTAGATATCGAGATAGCCGTCGCTATTGATATCCACCATCGTGGCGCCAGTGGCCCATCGTCGCGTTCCAACGCGCGCTCGCTCGGTGATATCGTCGAACCGCATGTCGCCTTTATTCAGGTAGAGGCGGCTCGAGACCATGTTGCCAGAAAAGAAAATGTCCGGCAGTCCGTCGTTGTCGATATCACCCACGGCAACACCGGCGCCGTTGTACACATAGACGTCGGTCTGAACGTTCAGTGAGTCATCGGTGGTGACCGTGTTCGCGAACGTGACGCCGGTCCGGTCCGCGCTGAGAAGCTTGAACAACGGCGGCTCGCTCGATCCCCTGTCGCAACCGGCTGACAGGAGAAAAAGGATCAGTCGAGCGAAGAGACTCGAGTTACGCATGCGGGATTATAGCAGCGGTGGGAGACGGGAGGTATGATCGCTGCGTGGAAAGTCAACTGAGAAAGCCGCAGACGCGAGGCGGGAGGAAGCCAAGGCGTCAGGCGGCAGGTGAGGTTCGAGGTTCATTGCTCTCCTCACGCCTGACCTGCCCACCTCGCAACCTGACGTTCCTCGCCCCTCGCACCCGTGTCGTTCTCGTTTGACCTTGAAGCCCACGATCACCATCATTACACGAAGAGACGGGCGCACCTCAAACAAAGGAATCCGCAATGGCACAGGCGACGCTCAAGAATCAGCAGACGATCATAAAGAACCAGAAGCAGATCCTGCGGAATCAGGATCAGCTCAAGGTGTTGCTTCGCAATCAGGCGAAGATCATCCGGAACCAGCAGGCGATCATAAAAAACCAGAAGAAGATCCTGGCGAATCAAGCCAGGATTCTTGCGAGAGCCAAGATTCTTTCGGTGTAAGCAGCCCTACCCGCCGATCACGAGGTCTACCGCGCTCGTGTAGCGCCGCCACCGCGCGACCTCGTCAGCCAGCGCGTGCCTCCCCGCCGCTGTGAGGTCGTAGTACCTCGCTATCCGGTTGTTCTCCGTCGTACGCCAGTGCGACGTAACCCAGCCGCGATTCTCGAATCGATGAACGGCCGGATAAACGGACCCCTGGCCGATCCGGAATACGTCCCGCGACATCTGCCGAATACGATTGCTGATGCCCCAACCGTGCATCGGTTCAAGTGACAGCGCCTTGAGAATCAGCAGGTCCAGCGTGCCCTGAATCACATCCGCCGTATCGGTCAAAACACCATGCTCCTGTCGGAGTGAAAGGGACAATACTCCTGTCGAAGTAAAAGGGAAGTATCGTCGTCCGTCGATTATTGCGCAATGCGTAGCCAATTCCTAAATTGGCGCACCTATGCTCTCGCAAACAACTCGAGTGGTCCTGGCTCTGGCGCTCGGTGCGTCGTCAGCTGCCGCTCAGACGGTCGACGACGGACTCATGATGCCGAAAGGGAAGCTTAGCGCCGGCGTTCTCTACACGCACGACAGCTGGGACGAGTATTGGGAAGGAACACTGAAGCGAAAGAACGGGAATATCGGCACGCTGACGCTGCAGAGCCTTACCTGGGTCGGTGGATACGGCGTCACAGACAGGCTGAGCCTGATGGCGAGCGTCCCGTACGTCTGGACGCACGCGAGCCAGGGTGTGCTTGGCGATTTGAGCGGCGTTCAGGATTTGTCACTGGCCGCCAAGTTCAGGCTTCTCACCACCGCGCCGACCGGTCGCGGCGCGTTCAACGCGTTCGTTGTCGGCACTGCAGCTGTTCCAGTGAGCGATTACACGCCGGATTTATATCCACTTTCCATCGGAACGGCGGGAGGTCGCGCTTCCGGCCGTCTCACCCTGGGCTTTCAGTCCGCGTCGGCATGGTTCATCAATGCCTCCTCCGCCTACACGTGGTGCAGCAACGTAAGCCTCAACAGAAGCTCCTATTACACTGACGGCCAGCTCTACCTGACGAACGAAGTCGTGATGCCGAATGTTATCGATCACACGCTCACTGCTGGTGTCAGCCGCGGCCGTTGGCGCATTCCTGTATCCCTCATTCAGCAGCGCACACTCGGCGGCGGTGACATCCGTCGCCAAGACATGCCATTCGTCTCGAACCGCATGGACTTCGTGAAGCTGGACGGCGGGGTCATGTACGCACTCCCCAAAAATGTTTCGGTCCGCCTCGGCGCGGCCCACGTACTGAGTGGCCGGAATGTCGGTCAGTCGACGACATTCACGTCAGGGCTGCAATTTGGGCAGCAGTTTTAGCCTGAGAGCGGCTCGCTGAAACTGTCGCACCGCATGCCGTTTTTACTGGGGACGACTTCGAACCGCCGGCCGTTTTTCCTGGGAATGACCGCGGCGGCACTTATTGCCGGCGGCTGCGACAAGTCAGTCGGACCATTCGAGCCGCTTCCCCCGCTCGAGCCATCCGCTCTGGATCCAGCGGCGGGATCATGGCGCATGATCCTCCTGACGAGCCCGACTCAGATTTCTGTCGCCGCCCCGGCGGCTGTCACGTCCGCGGAATACAAGGCGGAGCTCGACGTCATCAAATCGAGCCAGGCGAATCTCACCGCCGCTCAGCGTCAGGCGATTGCTTACTGGAGCGGCGGCGGCGTCATGCGCTGGAACCAGATTCTCCGCGAGCTGGTTGCGCGCTACAATATCCCTCCGGCGCCGAATGACCAGGGAGGATATCCTGTCCCCGACGCGGAGAATCCGTTCGGTGATCCGCCTTTCCCGTTCGCCAACCCGGTATATGCCGCGCGCGCTTACAGCTATGTGAGCGCCGCGCAATACGACGCATTGAAATCGGCGTGGTACTGGAAGTTTGTATACAACCGGCTCTCGCCCGCGAGAAACGACAACGCGATCACCGCCGTGATACCTGTGTCCGACCTGCCGTCGTATCCGTCGGAGGACGCCGTGATATCGGCGGTCACGGTCGACATGCTCAAGACACTTTTCCCGGCGGCAGTCAAGGAGATCACGCTCAAAGCGGCGGAACAGCGCAATGCGGCATTCTGGTCCGGCAAGGCAACAGCGAGCGACATTGCGGCGGGCCTGGCACTTGGAAAATCCGTGGCGGCAGTCTTTCTCACGCGCGCCGCGGGTGACGGTATGCGGACAGCCGGAGGATCCCCGGCTCTATGGAAGGCGCTCGCCGACGGCGCGACGGCGCGCGGAGAGATCGCGTGGATAAGCCGGGACATTCCAGCGCGTCCCCCGATGCTGCCATTGTTCGGGCAGGTGCGTGCGTGGAACATGACGCCGGCGCAGATCATAGCCGAACGTCCGCCGCCACCGCCTTCCACGGGCTCGCAGCAGATGAAAGACGAGACGGCCGAGGTCAAGCGAACAGTCCAGAATCTCACGAAAGCGCAGCTCGCGATTGCGCAGAAATGGAACGACGGCGCGGGAACGTATTCTCCGCCGGGACACTGGAACGACGTGGCGCTGGAGTATGTGCGCGACTCGAAAATGAGCGAGGTGCGGTCAGCACGGATTTTCGCGCTGTTGAACATGGCCATGCACGACGCAGGCGTCGGGTGCTGGGAAGCCAAGTACCACTACTTCAATCCGCGCCCCTCGCAGATGGATCCCACCATCAAGACTCTGATCGGACTTCCCAATTTTCCGTCATATACCTCCGGCCACTCGACCTTCTCGGCGGCGGCTGCTGAAATTCTGTCGTACGCGTTTCCGAGCGGCGCTACGAGCTTTGCGGCGATGCGCGAAGAGGCCGGAATTTCCAGGCTGTATGGCGGCATTCACTACCGCAGTGACATCGACGCCGGCAAGGCGCACGGCGCCCGCATAGGGGGCTACACCCTCGGTTTTGCGCGCGGGGACGGCGCTCAATAACTCGTCCCAGCCTGTCAGGAGTGAGCATGTCGGACTCGACCGCAGGAATACGCGACTTCGCCGGACATCCGGTCGCAGAAGTTTATGAAAGTCTCAACACGCGCTGGCACCGAGCCGCACTGCTGAGCTTCCTGGGCATAGTGCTGTTTCACTGGCTCGAGCACATCATTCAAGCGTACCAGTTCTTCGTGATGAATTGGCCACGCCCGATGTCTATGGGGCTCGTGGGGATGTACTATCCCTGGCTCATGAAATCGGAAGTGCTCCACTACGGCTTCGCGCTTGTGATGCTGATAGGCTTGTGGGTGCTCCGGAAGGGATTCACCGGCACATCGCGCACGTGGTGGATGGTTGCCTTCTGGATACAGTTCTGGCACCATTTCGAGCACTTCATTCTGTTTTATCAGGCGCAGACGCAGCAGTTCTGGTTCGGCGGCACCGTGCCGACGAGCGTTGGCCAGATCTGGATTCCGCGGATCGAGCTGCATCTCATCTACAACGCGCTGGTATTCATTCCAATGATCGTCGCGATGTACTATCACATGTATCCACCGGCTCGCGACACAGTGAAAGCGATGTGCACGTGCGCCCGCCATCGCGCTCCCGCCGCGCCACCACCAAGGCTGTTGAAACTGGCGTGATTGAAGATCCACACGCGAGCCTTCGGGACAGAGTCCTCGAGGTTGTGCTCGAGGGGCCCGGAGAAAGCGTGCCTGCGATCCGGCAGGCCGCCGCCGCCGGCACGGGCGCGCCCGCGGACCTTCAGCCGCTCGTGGACAAGATTCACCGTCACGCGTACAAAGTGACTGATGATGACATCGCGGGTGCTCAGGCGAAGCATGGAGACGACCAGATGTTCGAGATAGTCGTGAGTGCCGCGCTTGGCGCATCGCGGCAGCGGTTGCTCGCCGGCCTCGAGGCGCTGGACGAAGCATGAGACTCCAGAAAGTTCACAAGGGCCACCGGTTCCCCGACAAGGCGCTGCTCGGCTTCATGCGAATCGTCATGGGCCACGCACCCGGCGTCGTGCGCACTCTACGCTACCGCAAGGATTTTTTCGGAAGTCCATTCTCCGAGCTCACGCAACAGGTGATGCGCGGACCGTCGCCATGGAGTGTCGGCGAGCGCGAGACATTCGCCGCCTTCGTATCGAGACTCAACAAATGCGTCTTCTGAACTGAGGCCCACTCCGCGGTCGCGGAGGCAGCTCTCGGTGACGGCACCATTCAAGCCGTGCTCGAGAATTACCGGACAGCTCCAATCGACGAGAAGCTCCGCGCCATGCTTGCCTTGCTCGAGACATTCACGCTCCATCCCGAACAGCTCGATGCGAGCGGCGTGCGGACCGTGCTTGACACCGGGGTCACGCGTGAGGCGATTCGCGACGCGTTCTATGTCGCTTTCCTCTTCAACACGTACGATCGGCTCGCCGATACTCTGGGCTGGCAGCTGCCGGACGAGCGCTACTACAAGAAGGCGGGACAGCGCCTTCTGAAGAAGGGCTACAAGTAACGGGGCCGACCCTCAGCGCGTCACCGCGTCCGAACGGTTTTCCCCTCGAGCTGCTGCAGCTTCGTTGGGCCGAACGAAACGTTGTACTCTCCGTCGAGGAGCAGCCGGTCTCCATCGAAGCGAAACGTAAGCGTCGAGTAGTACGGCGTCTGCGGCGCAACGATCTTCAGCGTGAACACGCTGTCACTTGTCCACGCGCCGCTCGTGGCGACCTCCGGGTTGGCGGGCACGCTGAGGAGTCGGTCGATCCCGTTCGCGAACGCATTGCGGCTCCTCACCCAGGAGCCAATTCCGAATGGAGTCCTGGTCTCTCCAATGGCGGTACGTACGAGGATCGCTGGCCGGGGCGAAGTGAAATCAAGCGCGATTGCCCGGATGCCGCGATCGTTTTCGGACAGCTCGTACCATCGCCGCGAGACTCGCGCGGCGAGCGCGGTTCTCGGCCGTCCCGGCGGGACCCGCATCGTAAGCCCTATGAGCCTCGCCCGCAGCGCGTGTTGCGCAGTGACGTTTTCCGGCAGCGTCCCCGACGACATCGCCGGCAGGAGCTTGTTCCAGACGAGGTCCATTACCGATTGCATGTCACGCACGCCACTCGTGATCGCCACCACCGCGTCGTACTCCGGGAGCACGAGCATGTACTGCCCAAACGCGCCGTCCCCGCGGTAGCCATGACGCGAGCGCCAGAACTGATATCCGTACCCCTGGTCCCAGTCACTGGTCGGCGAGGAGCCGTTCGAGGTCTGCGCCGTGGTTGCCTCCGCGACCCAGGCGGCGGGAATTAGGCGCCGGCCGTTCCACAAACCCTTCTGCAGATACAGCTGCCCGAAGCGCGCGATTTCCTCTGTGCGCCCGGAGAAACCGAACGCGCCAAGCGAGACACCCTGGGGGCTGGACAACCAGGTGGGTTTCTCGAAGCCCAACGGCTCGAATAATCGCGGCCGCAGATAATCGAGCACGGTCGTGCCGGTGACCTTCTGCACAATCGCCGAAAGCATGTACGTCGCGGGAGAGTTGTAGAGAAAATGCGTGCTCGGCTTGAAAGGGACTGGATGCGCCAGGAACATCTTCGTCAATCGCCCGGGAGGCCCGGCACCGCCCGACCACGACCACAATGGAGCTTCCGTCTGGTGACCCGCCGACATCCGGAGGAGGTCGCGTACTCGCATTGCGCGGAGATTGGCGGATGGCTCAGCCGGCGCGTCTTCAGGAAAGAACTTCAGAACCTCGTCGTCGAGGCTGAGCTTTCCGTCTGCGATCGCGAGGCCGACTGCCGTGGACGTAAGACTCTTGCTCAGCGAGTAAAACATGTGCGGGGTCTTCGCGTCGTACGGTCCCCACCAGCCCTCGGCGACCACGTGTCCATGCCGCACGAGCATGAAGCTGTGCATTGCGTCGAAGCCGGTGTCCGCAGCCTGCACAAATGCGAGGATAGCAGACGAGGAGATTCCCTGCCGCTCGGGGCTGCTTCGCGGGAGCGCGGGAGCAAGCTGAGCGGAGAGAGGAGTCGCGCCGGCAAGCGCGAGTGCGAGGAGCAGCGAGCGCGCGCTCATCGCGCCACCGCTGGCGTTTGACCGGCCAAGCGTCGGAGGTCGAGCCACTTCGCCACAGGTCCGACCGTGGCCAGCGCAAAGAACGCAGGTGCCGCGCTGAACCCCGTCGGCAACGGATATCCGTTATCGGACGCGAATCGAATCAACGTCTCCATCATCGCAATCAGAATTGCCACGACGATCTGCCGGTTCCGCCCGCGTACAACCGTGCGGGGATCGGTGATCATGAAGAAAATGAACAGCTGATACATCGGTCCCGTGATCGGGGCGATCTCGGGCAACACACCCTGCCCGAGTGCCATGGCGCGCACGGTGTTCAACAACAAAAAACTCGCGACGTATGTGAGGGTGATGTGGAGGACGCCAACGCGAGCAGCGATGACCAGTCCGAAAATCCAGATCACAAGGTTGGTCGTGATGTCGTTGCCGAACTGGTGGCTGAGTACGGAGATGCGGTCCGGCGACGCGAGCAGGAGCGCGGCGACCGCGAAGTTCGTTGGATTCCACAGATGGTTGTCGCGATAGCGTAAGACGTACTTGGAAGAGATCGCGAGAAAGCCGCCCAATACAAATGGCCAGAGCGCACCACCCTGCGGCTTGAGCAGCAGCGTCAGACTGATTCCACTGATGTAAGCGCTCAGAAGGTTTACGACCTTCCCGCGATCGAACCACGACAGCGCCGCTTCGGTGCCCAGGCACACCCCGAGCGCCAGCACGAGCCGGTCGTACCCGCCGAACATGTGGTAGCGGAGCTGCGCCGCCAGCAGCACGAGCGTGATGAGAAACGCGATGAGATAGCGCGGATCCAATTTCTTTCCAAAGTCCCACGAGCGGGCGAGCGCATTCCGCTCCGCGACAGGTGCGTGTGTCGCGTCGCTCATGTCGTCAACGCAACGGCTCGGTGACTGTGACGAACCCGTCGATTGGCGGGCGCGCCAGTATCTGACGCGTCCCCGAGGGCCAATCGATCACGACGCGGTCGACCCACTCCCGGGACCCCAGGCCGAAGTGCAGCCGGCGGTCGTTCTGGCTGGCGAAGCCCGACCCGCCATCGACGACCTTCCGCAGCCTGAGATTTCCCGACTCGAGCACCACCTCGGCTCCTATCGCGCTGCGATTGCTGCGCGTGCCGACGAGCCTGAAGGCAATCCAGTGATTGGCGGTGTCCGGAAAACTCTGATAGAGCAAGGCCGGCTGGTTCTGGTTCGCCACGATCACGTCGATTGCGCCGCGATTGAAGAGATCGGCGAGCGCCACGGCGCGGCCGTCGTACTCGTCCGTCACGCCGACATTCTTCGCCACGTCCATCCAGCCCGCGACGCCGCGATTGAGGTACACACGTGAGCGCTCGTACCCGGACAGGCTCGCGTTGCCGAAGGGAGGCCAGGTTGCAGCGTCCTCGAAGAACCGGCTGTTGGCGCCGGCGATCTTCGACATCGAGTACCAGTAGCTGTTCCGGCGATCCGCGGAAATGAACCCGTTGGCGACGAAGAGCTCGTTGGTTCCGTCGTTGTTGAGATCGCCGAACTGCGCACCCCATGCCCAGCCTGCGTCGGCAATCTCGCCTTCGGCAACGTTGCGGAACCGTCCTGTTTCGGACATCTCATTCACGCGCAGGTTGTTGTTCTGAAAAAGGTATCCGCGCTCGGAGATGTTGGTGACGAATGCGTCGAGGCGCCCGCGATTGAACGCATCGCCCAGCGTTGCGGACATGCCGCTCTTGGATTCGCTCTCGAGCCCGGCCGCGGTGAGAACGAATCGCCGCCCGTTGTCGTTCAGGTACAGCTCCTCGGGACCATAGTCGTTGGCGAGATAGATGTCCGGCCACCGGTCTCCGTTGAAGTCGGCCGAAGCGGCCGCGAGAGTCCACCTCGTGCTGCCGACGCCCATCCTGTCAGTCACGTCCTCGAACCTGCCGCCACCGAGATTGTGAAAGAGCAGATTCTTTCCGCCGTTGGTGGCGAACTCGAAGCTGTTGTGCATGATCTTCGTCGTCGTGAGGTTCCACAGATCGACGTCGCGGAAATACGCCGTGACATAGAGATCGAGCAGGCCATCGCGGTCGTAATCGAGCCAGATCGCGCCGTTGCTGTTCACCCAGCGCCTGAGGCCGGCACGCTCGGTGATGTCCTCGAAGCGACCGCCGCCAAGGTTTCTGAACAGCGCCGGATAACCGTAGCGATACACGAGCACGTCCTCGCGATTGTCGTTGTCGAAGTCGCCCCACACAGCGCCCATCGACACTCCATCCCCCGCGCGATTGAGATCGGCCAGCCCCGCACCGGCGGCGACGTCCTCGAACGTGCCGTCGCCGCGGTTGCGGTAGAGCGCGTTGGGCTCACCGAAGCGGCTGTTCGTGAAGTACAGGTCGGGCTTGCCGTCGGCGTCGAAATCGGCGACGGACACCGATGCTCCAAGTGCAGCAACGTGAGGCTCGATGCTCGCGATCTTCGGATCGAAGGCCGGCCGGCGGTGGACGAAGCGAATGCCGGCCGCCGCCGTTCCGTCGCGCAGCACGAACCCGGGCTGTCCAGCGCTCGCAGCCGAACGAATCGGGCCGCGATTCAATTGCATGGCGACCAGTATCGCTGCGAGAAACGGCACCGCTATGATGGCGCGTCGAACGGCGGGGCGGGGTTGGGAGGGCACAGGGCTAGAGTATAGCTTCCGGTTATTACGGGGGCGACACCGAGACCGGCGCAATTCAGGAAGTCACTCAACTGTCGGATTACTAAATAGCTTGTGAATATTCGCCCTATGCTTTACGTGCTCCGCACCCTTCGTCCCGCGCTTGGGATCGCAGTCGCGCTCGCGCTCGTCGCGTGCGGCTCAGGCGCGACAGGCACGACTGCTCCCGGCGCGCCACCGCCACCGCCACGCCGCCCCCGGCGCCGACGTGGACACTGGCCTGGAGCGACGAGTTCGACGGACCCGCGGGGACGGGGGTCGACGGCACGAAATGGGTCGCCGAGACCGGCGGTCAGGGCTGGGGCAACCAGGAGCGGCAGTATTACACGGCCGGCACCGCGAACGCCTCGCTAGACGGAGCCGGCCGCCTGGTCATCACGGCTCGCGCCGAGCCGGACGATTCTCCCTACAATTGCTGGTACGGGACATGTCGGTACACCTCGGCGCGGCTGATAACCAAAGGCCGATTCGAGCCGACGTACGGCCGGATCGAGGCTCGCATTCGTATCCCTCGCGGACAGGGGCTCTGGCCGGCATTCTGGATGCTCGGCGCCAACATCGACGCCGTCGGCTGGCCGAGGTGTGGCGAGATCGACGTGATGGAGAACATTGGCCGCGAGCCTTACACGGTGCATGGGACGATACACGGGCCCGGCTACTCAGGGGGAAGCGGCATCGGCGGCAGCTACGAGCTGGCTGTGCAACCGTTCGCGGACGACTATCACGTCTTTACTGTGGAGTGGACTCCGGGCGAGCTCCGGTGGCTCGTGGACGAGAAGGAGTACCGCCGAGCGACGCCGGCTAGTCTGCCGTCGGGAGCTACCTGGGTCTTCGACCATTCGTTCTTCCTGCTGCTGAACGTTGCGGTCGGCGGCATATGGCCAGGAAGCCCGGACGCGTCGACAGTGTTCCCGCAGCAGATGCTCGTCGACTACGTGCGCGTCTACCGGCGGTGAATTCGGAGAAGCCGGTTTAGCCTGCGCGCTGTGCGATAGGAATTTTCCCGAGCGTGCGGTGCGCCGTCAGCAGCCAGGCGACGAACATTCCAAAGATGAAATTGGAGGAGGCTGTCTCTACGAAGTGCGCCATTCGCACAGGCTCTGGCATGTACGGGTTTGGCAGGAAAAGTCGCGCCGCCATCAATACCCCGAACAACACCCCGACTGTGAGAGCCGTTTCCAGCCTTTGTCCTTTCAGCATCTGAATTACAGGCAAAGCCAGCGCGACCCAGCACATGGCGCGGACGATTTGAAATGGAAAAAGCCAGGGCCTGCCTCGCAGCTCGGCTCCCATGTGAGCCAGGAAACTGCCTTCGTCGATACCGGCGTAATACTCCAGCACGGCAGGATTTCGCCAGGCGATGAAATAGCCAAACGTGAAATACAGAATCACATAAGTCACGGCGATCAGCGCGAGCTTCCACGCCAATTCGCTGGTTGGCATCGCCAGGCGGGAATGTCCCTGGGTATCGACAGCTTCGGGTTTTCTCTTTCCAAGAATGAGAACTGCCAGCACGGAGAACGGAGCGGCGATCATGGCACCCATCAGGAACAGGCGTGGCAACATGCCCGACGGGAGGCGAGTGATAAAAACTGCTGACTCGATCTGCGACATGAACGTCGTCACTCCGAAATACACGAGAAAGACCGTCGCCGAGAGTCGCCAGCCTATCCAGCGGGAGCGAAGGATGAGATGACTAAGAATCGTCGCTTCCACCAGGCACACCGCCAGTAGCGTCAGGGCCGATGCGCCAGCCTGTTCGGGGGTTTGAGAATTCGCCTGCCCGACGAGTCTGCCGGCGATAGCGAAGCAGACGAACAAAATGATCGTCAAGGCTATCACTCTCGGCACGACGAATAGCGCGGTCTTCACGTTCTTGTCTAGATCACCGCGGTGACGCGCTTCCGCTAACGACGCGCGTGTTGTACTCGCGAAGGTAGCGCTGTTGCTCCGGCCTGGTGGGGTACGCGTCTCCTGGTGAAAACGGATATGACTTCACGCCATGGAAGGGGAGAGGACCCACTGTCGTCCCGAATGCCGTGTTCAGGTCGGAGTCCTTGATCCATCCGTCGGTGTAGAGGAGAAAGTCGCGCTTCCATCCTCGTGGCAGCGACTTCGCTGAGGCTGCATCGAATTCGATCGTGGTCTCGTCGCCCGGGCCCATGATCACGTACATGTCGTCCGGATTCCGCAGCAGCGGCAGCACGTCGCCGAAGCGCGTGAAGGCTCCCTCGATTGGTCGCCACGGCGACTCCTTCGATACGTCGTCGTACGCGAACCAGTACGGTCCGTAGCGACCGCCCTTCCGATACATGCGCGAGAAGCCGCGGAAATGCAGATCGGCCGACACCGGTGCCAGGGTCGTGATCTTTGCCGGGCCGTTCACGAGAGCGCGGGCGACGAACGCCTGGTCCCAGTAGATCTGCATGTTCGTTCGAATGCGCACGTGACGATCGGCGGTCGGAAACTTTCCCGCGAGATCGATCACCATCGTCTTGTCCTTGCCCGAGGGAAAGCCGAGGTTCGCGATCGCGGTGCGCCATCGGCCCTTCGCGTCGCGCACCTCGAGCGAAGGCGAAGCAAGCTTGATAGCAGATTGCTGCCCGAGTGCGACGTTGATGCTCGCGTCGGTGGGATAAATCCAGCCGCGCAGAAAGAGGAAGGTGTCGGCGCCGCCGGCAGCGCGGCCGAGGTCCAGCACGAGATCGTGCGGCTCGACCACTCCCTGATACTTTGTCGGCGTAAAGTTCGAGACGTACACGTCATCGGTCTCGCGCAGCGCCGGCAGCACGTCGCTGCCGCGCTCGTCGGTCGCCGAGAGTGGCAGGTAGCGTTGCGCGATCTGGAAGAGCCTGAGACTCACCGGTCCAGGCGGAACGAAGCGCTCGTCCACGAACACGTCCACCGAATCCGGACGGTCGACAGCGAGCAGCTTGACCTCATCGGCGTACGCAGTCTCCCAGAGCTCCTCGGTGAGCTGGAGGACGTACCGTCCGTTGCGCGGCTGTAGCGCGTCGCCCGGAATGCGGACGTATTCCTGCGACGCGCCCGCGGGAGCGAAGGCACTCGTGCTGCTCCCGGCCATGAGGCCGAGCGGCATTCCGAGCGCACTGCGCCACATTGCATCGGTCACGAACCTGAAGCGCTTCCCGTCCCACGTATACGCAAACGCACACGAGCCCTTGAGCATTTCGCTCTCGACGACATCCTGGTCCGATCCGGGGAAGTAAACGGTCTGCGGTACGCCGTTCGGCCATTCCACCCGCAGCACGTCGGCCTTGAGATGGGGTCCAAGTCCGAAGTGCGTCACTCGACCGGTTGCGACGCGCGTCTGATATATCTCTCCGGCTCGCACCTCCAGCTTCGCACCGATCCCGAGCGCGTTGTTCTTTCCGCTTCCGGTGCGCAGCGCCTTGAGCTCGACCTTCAGCGCGAGGTTGCTGTTCCCGAGCTCGTTGCGCAGTAATCGCGGCGCGCCGGCCGCGTCGATCAGCAGCAAGTCTTCGTCTCCGTCGTTATCGACGTCGGAGACAGAGATAACGGACGCACCGGCGGCCCGCGCTGCAACCGGAACCACAGTGGACCTGTCGACGAACTTCCCCGTGCCGTCGTTGCGAAACAGAAACACACTCGGCGAAGTCTTGCCGCGAGCGATTGATTCACCGCCCACAACGAGGTCGAGCCAGCCGTCATTGTCGTAGTCCAGGAACGTCGCCGCCAATGCCGCTGTCGATCGAAGTCCCTGTACCGCGGGGCTCGAGCG
>JALYJX010000040.1 GCA_030775065.1 Gemmatimonadota bacterium
GCACCTTTCCATTGACGCCGGGCAGGCATGGTGAGGTCAGCGGTCGAACTCGCGGCTTCCATGCTGGCCAGATCGATCGCACCAGTATCGAGGGCGTCTTCTATTGCCGTCTTGGCGCGATTGACTGCGGCGCCCGCCTCGCGCCGCTCTTCCGGGGAGAGCGATGGAAGCTCCTTCATCATGGCCGTCAACGCCCCGCTCTTTCTGCCGAGGAGGCTGTGGCGTGCCGCATCGAGCGTCGCGAGCGACGTCGCATCGGCCACGAGCGATGCCGCCCGCGCCTCGATCTCGGCGATTTTCTCGATGAATTCCTGGAGTTTCACGGTACGGTGCAGTATGCGAGCGGTGACGAAATGTGAAAAGGCGGCCCCGGAACGTCGCGCTGCTTCGTTCCCGGGCCGCCCCTCTTGAGTTGCAGCAGGCTAGGCGGCGGCTAGTGCAGCGCGGGCAGCTTCGGCTAATGCACCAAACGCAGCGGGATCATTTACTGCAATGTCCGCCAGCACCTTTCGATCGATCTCGACGCCGGCGCGCTTCAGTCCATTCATGAATACGCTATAGCTCATGTCGTGCTGGTGAGCGGCGGCATTGATGCGGACGATCCACAGCTTCCGGAAATCGCGCTTCTTGTTCTTGCGGTCGCGGTACGCGTATTTCCAGCCGCGCTCGACGTTTTCCTTGGCGGCCTTCCACAACTTGCTGCGAGCGCCAAAGGCGCCGCGAGCGGCCTTCATAACCTGCTTCTTGCGCTTCAGGCGCACTACGTTCGATCTGACGCGAGGCATGGTAGTTCTCCTTTACGCCTGCAGAAGGCGCTTGATGTTCTTCGCTTCGCCGGGCGTGGTTATCACCGCTGACTGGCGAAGTCGGCGCTTCCGCTTGGAAGTCTTCTTCGTGAGGATGTGGCTCTTGAAGGCCTTCATGCGCTTGACCTTGCCCGTCCCCGTGATCTTGAAGCGCTTTCTCGCGCCCCTGTGACTCTTCATTTTCGGCATTTCAGTCTCTGTCTTCGTTGATTGACGAGGTTCGCTTTACTTCGGAGCGAGAATCATCGTCATGAACTTTCCTTCGAACTTCGGCTCTGTCTCCACCTTCGAAACGTCGGACAGCTCCTGCGCGACTCGATTGACAACCACGCGGCCCAGCTCGGGATGTGCGATCTGACGGCCGCGAAACATCAGCGTCACCTTCACCTTGTTACCGTCCGCCAGGAAAGCGCGCGCATGACGCGTTTTCGTGGCGAAATCGTGCTCTTCGATTCCAGGACGAAACTTCACTTCCTTGAGGTGGATCACGTGCTGCTTCTTTTTCGCCTGCCGCGCCATCTTGGCCATCTCGAACTTGTACTTCCCGTAGTCCATGATGCGGACAACCGGGGGACGAGCCAACGGCGCTACTTCCACCAGATCCAAACCCTGCTCCACCGCGGCGGACAGCGCCGCTTCGACATCCATGATTCCAAGCTGAGCGCCGTCGGCGGCGATCACGCGGAGCGGGCTGATGCGAATCTGCCTGTTCACGCGCACACGTTTTGTTGTGTCCTGAATACTCGGCTACCTCAAATTGAAGAAAACTGAAAACGAAAAGCGCGAGCCCCTTATCAGAAGCCCGCGCGGAAGGGAGACCGGAATGATCCTCCGGCCCCGCTCGGCATGAACTCCTTCAGCACGCCTCGCTCTACGCGAGGGCCAGAGGGTGAGGCCGCCCGCCCGGGTGGCCCGCTTGTCGTTTTGTAACTCGTTAACACTAAACGATCTCCGGCATCGAGGCAAGACAGCTCACAACGCACCCATCGTGCATCTATGACGAAGGGTGAAAAACGATGACGCGGATTCAACGGATTCGGCGGATGACTGCAAAATTCTTGGGAACTGCGGAACAGCATTGCAGCAACTCGGACCGTCGTTGCCGTTAACCAATGAACTTCCGTAGTATCCGCGGAATCCGTTGAATCCGCCGAAATCGCTTTTCTCCCTTCGTCATACGCGCTTGATGTGCGGCATGCACTGTCAGTCACCTTTGAGCCGGTAGCCTTTCCCATCATGCTCAACATACCCCCAAGCGACGCTCGCGTCGTGCTCGAACACGAGCAGCCAGCCCTCATCGTCCGCCTGGCGTAGAATCCGCCGCTTGGTCTCGAGCGTCACCAGCGGCTCGACGTCGTAGCCCATGATCCACGGGAGCGGCAGATGGGCGTGAGTCGGGCACAGGTCGCCGAGGAAAAAAGCGCGCTCGCCGCCGGAATCGATCAGCACACTCTGATGAAATGGAGTATGACCGGGTGTGGGCACAACACGAATCCCTTTCACGATCTCCCGCTCCCGGCTCACGAATTCGAATTTGCCCGTCGCAACAACCGGCATGAAGTTGCGCTCGAAGTAGCTCGCGCTCGTCCGCTCGTTGGTATGTGTCGCGTAGTCGTACTCGCCGCGCTTCACGAAATAACGCGCATTCGGAAATGACGGCTTCACCTTGCCGGATTGGTCCCGGTACGTGTTGCCTCCCGCGTGATCGAAATGCAGGTGAGTATTGATCACGATGGCCACGTCCTCAGGGCGCACGCCAATTTCGCGGAGACCGTCCTCGAGCAGAGTCCGGCCGTCCGCACCGTCGTTCTCGATTCCGTACATGGCTTTGAACTTCTGATCTTCCTTGTTTCCGGCTCCGGTGTCGATGAGCACGAGGCCGGAAGCATGCTCGACCAGCAGGCACCGCATCCCGAGCTGAATCCGGTTTCGCTCGTCAGCGGGAATTCTCCTCTCCCATAGAAGTTTTGGTACGACCCCGAACATCGCGCCGCCATCGAGCTTCTGACCGCCGGACTGAATAGCATGGATCGTCAGACTCCCCACTACCCGCTTCTCGACAAGCGGCGTCGGGGCGCTCACGCCGTCGTGTCCGTATTCACGGGGCCTGGCATCGCAGAACGCCGACGACGGGCCCGACGCGCCCGACGCGCCCGCGCACGGAAACCGATCATGAAGTCCAGATCGCTCCAGGTCAGGCACCCGCGATCCGCAGCATCAGCGAGCAGGCGCAGAAGACAATGCGCCGTCGCAACTGCATCACCGCCGGCCCGGTGCCGGGCGGTGATCTCAACCCCGTAGTATCCGGCGACATAGTCGAGCGACCGCCGAGGCAGCTGCGGGAGAAGCCGCCGTGCGAGCTTGACCGTGCAGAGGCGCCGGCCGATGAGCTCGCGGCCGGACGCGCGCCGCACTTCGCTGGAGATGAAGCGCCAGTCGAAGTTCGCGTTGTGCGCTACAAAGACATGTCCCGCCATCACCTCGAGGAGCTGTGGTTCGACCTTTCGAAACGTCGGCGCGTCCCTGACCATCTCCCACGTGATGTTCGTGAGCTGCGTAACGAACGGAGGAATCGAGCGTTGAGGATTCACGAGCGTCTCGAACACTTCGGTCACGCGTCCATCGCGCACTACAACCGCGGCGATCTCGGTGATCCGGTCCCCGGCGTAGTGGCGAGTGCCCGTAGTCTCCACATCGACCACCACATATGAGAGTCCGCTGAGAACGTCGGGGTCGGGACGCCGCGCGCGCGCCAGTGCGGTATCGAAATCGACGTCCGACATGTCGATCTCAACGGAGTACGCAGGCGCTGGAGCATGGAGGAGCCACCGGCCGACACCGTCACGCACGAATTCGGGACGGCCGGCGAAGATTGCCTGCGCCATGTGCTCGGCGACAATGAGCGGTGCGCCCGGGATATTGCAGACGTGGCTGATCAGCGCCACAGGATCGGCAGGCCCACTTTCGAGGAAGTGCGCGGCGCGCTCCGCAAGGATCGTCGATTCCGTCCGCGTGCCAATGCCGCGCGCCGTTTCGTAGGCTCGCGCGGTTCCCACGCGTGTCAGCTCCACGGCTCGTCCCTGACCAGAGGACACGTCATGCACCGCGCTCCACCGCCGCCGCGAACGAGCTCGCCACCGTCGAAAGTGATCACGGCGCGACTCTCTTCAGCGATCTCCCGGTCTCCCGACAGAAAATCGCTCGCATTGATGATATCGAATCCCGCCTTCTGCATTTCCCGATGTGTGAGCTCATTGCGCGCATACGATAGGACCAGACCCGGCCGTACTGCAACGAAATTACAGCCGGACGACCACTGCTCCCTCTCCTGCATCATCCGCCGCTCGCCGCCACACAGCACAGGCTCCATGGGAACGCCGCATTCAGCGAGTGCAGAAAACACGCTCGGCATCTCACGCATGCTCGACGCGCCTTTTTTCCAGAGAAGTATCGGCAGGCGACCGGGCCCGATGAAATGCGGGGGATGAACCACGCACAGCCGCCGATCGACCTGCGTGAAGATCATGTCGAGATGGATCGCGGTGTCCTCGCCCGGCATCACGACGATGATCAGGTCCTCGATGTCCGTGTTGGCGAAGAGCACCGAGGCAAGCTGGTCGATCGCGGCCGGACTCGATCGCTCGCTGAACCCGATCATGAGCGTGTTGCGGCGTATCGGGTGGACGTCTCCGCCCTCGAGCGTGTAGTTCAGCCGGTGCTCCACGGAGCCGTCGTAGACAATCCCCTTGTTCTGCAGCCTGGGATTGTGGGTGAAGATTGCTTTCATCACCAGCGCTTCGGTCCAGCGGATGCTGTAGCGCATCGACCCGATCATGATGTGCTCGTTCAGACCGACTGCGACGTCGCGCGTGAAGAACAGATTCGGCAGCGGAGGCAGGGCGTAGCCACCCTCATTGAGAGCACTCGCGAGCGGGCCCGGGGCTTCTTCGCGGCCTTCGATGAGCGCGCGGGCAAGGTGGCCCGGAGCCATTTCCTCCAGCTCACGCGCCAGCGGAACCGACCGCAGGATATCGAGTGTATCGCGAATCAGCAGCTGCTTTACGTCCGCGTCGGAAAGCACTTCCGTCAGGAGATCATGAACGTGGTGCACCTCGGCAAAACGCTCGAGGATTGCGACGAAGCGACGGTGCTCGCGCTGCGCCGCCGGCACGTCCATGATGTCGTCGTAGAGGTAGTCTTCTCTCGTCGAGGGGGTCACCGCGTAGAGCTCGGCCCCCGGAGGGTGGACGAGGACTGACTTTAGCCTGCCGATCTCCGAAGTCACATGCACTGCCATCTGGATCAAAGATAATCCGTTACGCGTCAGGCGTTTCGCCGGATAGCCGGCATCGGGCAACCGGCAACGGCGCACGGGGTGACGGCGCACCGGTGACGGCCAAACAGGTACGGGTGAGGGAAACGGCAGTCGGGAAACTGGAATAGACAAGGGCGAATTTCCTTGCCGACCGACTCGTGGTTCCACTAACTTGTGAACTAATTCACAAGCCTGCGTGAAACGGATAGCTGAATCAACAATACGCCGCCTTTCGCTCTACCTGAGCTTCCTCGAGGAAATTGAAGCTCGGGGAGTAAGGACCACATCGAGCGACGACCTCGCCAAGCTCGGCGGCACCACCTCGGCGCAGGTCAGAAAAGATCTTTCATTCTTCGGATCGTTCGGCAAGCGGGGGCTCGGCTACTCCGTCCCCGAGCTATCGTCGCGACTCCGCAAGATTCTCGGCCTTGGCCGCCAGTGGCGAGTGTGCATCATCGGCGCAGGAAAGATCGGCGCCGCTCTCGCCCGTTATGCCGGCTTCGCTGAGCGCGGCTTCATCGTGAGCGGAGTTTACGACAGCGATCCCTCGAAGATCGGGACACGCTGGGGAAGCGTCACCGTGCGGGACGAGGTGCAGCTCGAGCGTGACATCGCCGCTCACAACTACCAGATCGCCGTGCTCGCCGTGCCGGCCGAGGCTGCGCAAACGCTCGTTGACCGCGCAGTGAAGGCGGGCATCAAGGGCATCCTCAGCTTTGCTCCGGTGCAGCTCAACGTGCCGCACGATGTTGCACTTCGTACCGTGAACATGGCGATGGAGCTCGAGGGTCTTACGTTCGCACTTACGAATAAGGGCGACTGACGACGTTCAGCCCAAAGCTCCTGCTGTAGACGCCGGCCACGAGCGTGTGGCTTTACGAGCGACTCGCGCGCATCAGCGCCGCCAGCTGGGCAGGAGTAAGAGTCTCGGGCCGCGCACGATGATCGATCCCCTGGCCTTCCAGCACGCTCGTGGCCTCCTCGAGTGACAGACTTCGCACTGATCGCAGGATGTTCGAGAGCTGCTTCCGCCGCATACCGAAAGCGGCTTGCACGAACGTCCTGAATTCGGCCAGCTCATCCAGCGGGACGAGCGGTGTTTCCAATGGCGTGAACCTCATCACCGATGATTCGACCTTGGGCGGCGGGGTGAATGCGCTCGCGGGCACGCTTCTCACGATTTCCGCTCGGGCCACTGCCTGAACGTTCACCGACAGCGCTCCGTAAGCGCGCGAGTCTGGTGCCGCGACGATTCGCTCCGCGACTTCTTCTTGAACGAGAAGAACGGCGCGTACCGGTAGCGGTGGCTGCAGCAGCTCGAAGAGAATGGGTGTCGTGATGTAGTACGGGACGTTGCCGACAACTGAAAAAGGCTGGCCCACAATGTCCGCGTACCGGAGCGAAAGGATGTCGCCCTCGATCACGGTCAGCCGAGAGTCGCCTTCGTGGGATTTTCGCAGCCTGCCCACCAGCTCCCGGTCGATCTCTACAGCGATGACGCGTCCGGCGCGCTCGAGCAGCAAATCGGTCAGCGCGCCTCTGCCGGGCCCGATCTCCACCACAACGTCGCTCCTGTCCAGGCGAGCCGCGTCGGCGATCGCCGTGAGAGCGTCACGATCGTTCAGAAAATGCTGTCCGAAGCGCTTGAGTACCGGGGGAAAGCCCCGCTTGCGGGGCAACGGTCAGCTTCGCAGGACGAGCAGCGTCAGATCGTCGGCACTCGGCGCCCCGCCGGTATAGTCGGCGAGCATGTCGAAAACACGCCGCAGAATCTCGTCCGGATGAAGCGCGCGGCTTTCGCTTATTACGTCGAGAACCTTCTGCTCCCCGAGCCGCTGTCCAGCCGGATTGATGACATCGATGATCCCGTCGGTGAAGAGTACGAGAAGGTCTTCACCCTTTCGCCATGGCTCGGCGTTCGCGCCGGGCGCTTCGTCTGTCATGCCGAGCGGCGGGCCGTGCGCTTCGAGCCGTCGCGGCGCGCCGGACGATCCGAAGATGAATGCGTGCGGATGACCTGTATTCGAGTACCGCAGCATAGACGATTTTTTTTCCAGCACGCCGAAGAACATCGAGATGAACATCTCGGTCGTCGCGAGCTCCTCCCGCAGAGTACCAAGCAGCATCGACAGCATCTGACCGGGATCGGCCGCGTTCTGCGCATGGATGGCCGCAGCGCTCATCGCCAGGGCCATGATGAGCGCGGCGCGATACCCGTGACCCGACACGTCGCCTATCATCACGCCCGTTCGTCCTCCCGGAATGCGGAAGAGATGATAGAAATCTCCACCGACGCTTTCCGCAGGAACGACGCGCGCAGCGACTCTTGCTTCCGGCGCAACTATCGCAGGATTTGGCAGGAGCTTCATCTGAAGATCGTGGGCCAGATTCATCTCCTGAAGCAGGCGCTGCTGCTCGAGCGATGCCCGCACGAGCCGTGCGTTCTGAATCGCGGTTCCAATCTGCGTTGCGATCGCGGCAACGAGCTTCTGATCCCCGGCGCTGTACGGCTGGTGCGACCTGCGATCCGAAAGATTCACGACGCCGAGCGGCTCGCCGCCCGACGGCGTGGTCCACATGATCGGCACCGACAGCATCTGCCCGCGTCGATACGGCCGTTCGGCGTCACACACCATCTCGCCCTCATCAACAGTAAGCGGGTGCTGCGTGCGGAACACGCGCGCCGAGACACAGAGCGGATCGTTGACGGCGATCGGCGGGCCGCCCTGCGAGCCGTGACCGATCGCCGCAACAACGTGCAGCGTATCAGTCGCCTGGTCGTGAACGAGAATCGATGCGTGCCGCGCACCGACGGTTTCGGATATCTCGGTGAGGATGGTAGTTGCCGCCTCCTCGAGCGTGACCGTGCGGCCGAGTATCTCACCGATCGTGTAGAGAAGATTGATCTCCTCGTATCGCTCCGCGAGCTCGAGCGCAGCGTGGTCGACTTCCTGCGCGCCACGAAGGACGTGCCCGACGAACGGGAGCAGCAGCCGAAGGTGTTTTTCAGCCGGCTCACCCCCGGGGTCGCACGGCGCCACGGCGAGCCAGGTGCGCTTGATCCCCGGAACCTGGGCGATCAGCATCCTGCCGTCGCTCGCGCGAAGAGGACTGGCCTCGTTTCCGACGGGCACTTTCTCGGGCGGCGCAAGCCGCGGGGACGATCGGGCAAGCGGGACAAGCGCGGTGATATCCCCCTCGGGGGCGCTCCAAACGGCAGCGTCGCATCGCGTTATCTCGCGGAATGCAACGAACACCGTCTCGAGCTCTTTCATTCGCGGTGTAGTGTGAGCCTGATGATGTTGCCGCCCTTATAGGTGTGCTCGACCCGGTCCATCAGGCGGTGCATGAGGAAAAGTCCTCGACCTTCTTCGCGCGTGACGTTCTCGGGCGTCGGCTCGACGCGCCTGGCGTCCATGTCGAAGTCGGGGCCTTCGTCCGTGATGTCGAACACGACGGCGTCGTCTCTTATCACGGCGCGAATCCGCACCTTTCCCTTCCCGTTGGCATTGCCGCGGAGGATGGCGTTCGACAACGCCTCCGACAGCGCCACCGGAACGTTGAGCGAGCACTTGTGTGGGGGCAGATGCAACTCGCGACACTGACGTGTCGCGAGCTCGACCACCTGTTCTATGTATTTGACGTCGCTTGGGATCTCGACATCGAGCGCGACGCGCGGCTTGGCCATCAGAAGCTCTCTAGTGCCCGCTCCCTGGTATCCGAAATCTGGAACAGCGTGTCGAGCTTCGTCAGCTCGAAGAGAGTCTGCAAATCATCGTTGAGGTTGGCGAGGCGAAGCTCTCCGCCCTGTTCACGGATTTTCTTCGACAGTGACACCAGCACACCAAGCCCGGAGCTGTCGATATACCCTGTCTGGCTGAAGTCGATGAGAAATTTTTTCTCGCCCCTCTCCAGCTCGTCGAGCACTTTCTGCTTCAGCTCCTGCCGGTTGCCGACGATCAGCTGACCCTCGACGTCCACAACGACAACATCGCCCTGCTTACTGATCGAGAAGCTCATTCTTGTCTCCGAGTGTGTTTCATCAGGCCGCAGCCGGCACCGACTGCAGTGCAGTGACCGCGGCGACGTTAATAATGTCCTCCACCGTCGCGCCGCGCGAGAGATCGGCGGCCGGCCGGGCCAGTCCCTGAAGAATGGGACCGATAGCGCTCGCCCCCGCGAGACGCTGCACCAGCTTGTACGCGATGTTTCCAGCGTCGAGCGCAGGAAACACGAGTACGTTAGCGTTGCCACCGATACTGCCGCCAGGCGCCTTGCGGAGGGCGACCTCCGGAACCAGCGCCGCATCGCCTTGCAATTCTCCGTCCACGCGGAGATCGGGAGCGCGGGACCGGATGAGTCGAAGGGCTTCACGCACAGTGTCGACGCTTTCACCCTCCGCGCTCCCACAGGTGCTGAAGGAAAGGAGAGCGACCCGCGGCTCGTCACCGACGATCCGGCGGCGATCAGCGGCCGCGGACAGCGCGATGTCCGCCAGCTGCTCGGAGGTGGGATATCGGACGACGGCGCAGTCGGTGAACGTGAGTACCTCGGCGCCGGCGCCCCAGGGTGACGTCGCCACCATATAGAAGGCGCTGGACACGGTTTTGAGGCCCTGCCTCAGGCCGATTACCCGGAGCGCCGATCTCAACACTTCCGCCGACGTATACTGAGCGCCGGCTACGCAGCCATCAACAGCGCCGGACGCAACCAGTCCGTGACCGAACTCGAGCGTTGAAGCTGCGTCACAAATAATTGTCTCGGCTCCGGTCGCGCGGGCGAGCGAATGCTGCTGCTCTGGCGCAGCAGGATCGAGAATCAGCACCGGTCGGACGACGCGTGACCTGGCAAGCGCGTCTGCCGCGGCAATGACACGCTCGTCCTGGGATTCCGGGAAAGCAATCCGCACTTCGAGGGCGGCCGCACGGCTGCGGAGGCTCTCGATGAAGCTCATCTCACTGCGATCGCGCGGCTGTGGAGTAGCGCCTTACCAGCGCCTCTGCGACGGCAGGGTGGACGAGGCCGTCGAGCGCCCCGTGATGCAGCGCAATCTCCCGCACGATACTCGAGCTGATGTACGTCGTGTCGAGTGACGGGATCATGAACACCGTCTCGAGACCGGGCGAGAGGTGGCGGTTCATGAGAGCCATCTGGAACTCGTACTCGAAGTCGCTCATCGCGCGCAGCCCGCGAATGATGAGCGTTGCGCCGACACTTCGCGCGAAGTTCACGAGGAGGCCCTCGAACTGGTGAACCTCAACGCAGGTGTTATCACTCGTGACGCGCTGTATCAGCTCGACCCGCTCGTCCGCCGTGAACAGCGGCTTCTTCAGGCTGTTGAGCGCGACCGCAACGACGAGCTTGTCGACAAACTCGCAGCTCCGCCGGATAAGGTCTTCATGACCGCGCGTCACCGGATCGAAGCTGCCGGCGTAGATCGCGATTGTCCCCACGCTAGCCCTCGCTGCGGTAAATGGTTATGGCCGTCGTGCCATACCCGCGGGTATCGGCACCCGGCGGCATCGTCGTCGACGCCGAATGTTCTATGGACAGAACTGTTGCAAACGGAACCTGCAGCCAGCGCGAAGCGAGAACGACGGCGCCGCTGCCCGCATAGGGCGGGTCGGCGAACGCCACATCATATGCACCCGACGGGAGACTCTCCACAAATTGAATTGCGTCGGTCTTGTGCACGGTTGCCGCGTCCCCTGCCTCGAGCTTGTCGATGTTCGCCCGAAGTGAGTGAAGACTGGCTGCGTTTTTTTCCACGAAGTCCGCACGCTCGGCCCCTCGCGACAACGCCTCCAGTCCGAGCGCGCCGGACCCCGCGAAAAGATCGAGCACACGGGCTCCCGGGAGATCTTTCTGAAGAATGCTCATCCACGCTTCGCGGACGCGGTCGAGCGTTGGACGAACGCCTCGGCCGGAAGGAGCGTCGATCGTGCGACCTCTCCAGCGCCCGGCCACGATGCGCATATCAGGTTTCTGAACGAGTTTGCGGACGGACGTCCGCAATTCGTGCCTGAAGCCTGCTCTCCCCCCGGAAATCGTCACGCTCCAGTCGGAACGCGACGTCCACCGGCAGTGACGGATCGAATTCCGTTATTCTAGACGCGAAGCCCCAGCCGATTGCTTCGATCTCGCCACTACCTGCGGCCAGGCGGAGCTTGAGGCCATCGCGTCCGATGAGCTTGGGTGGCGCTACGAGATGTACACCGCGGGCGACGAGCACCGGCGCCGGGTTTCCCATCCCGAACGGCTCGAAGTGGCGCAACATCTTCTCGAGATCTTCATTCGCCCCGTCGAGGCCCACTTCCAGATCGATCCGCACTTCCGGAATCAGGTCTTCGCGCGTGAGTGATGCGCGCGCTACTTCATTGAACCGCGCTGCAAACTCATCCACCCGCTCACGCGCGATGGTGATACCGGCCGCAGCGCGGTGTCCGCCGAAGCGCAGGAGAAGGTCGCTGCATTTGGCCAGAGCTCCGTGCAAATCGAGAGCGGGTATCGCGCGGCCCGACCCTTTGCCGTATTCGCCCTCGAGTGCGATGAGGACAGTGGGCCTTCCGTACTCCTCGACGATTCGCGAAGCAACGATGCCGATCACTCCCGGATGCCAGCTCTCGCTGGCGAGAACAATTCCGTAAGTCTCCGCGGGATCCATGTGCTCGAGCATCTCGCGCGCCTGGTCGAGCGTCTCGTGATCGAGCTCCTGGCGTCGCGCGTTGAGCTCTTCGAGCTCCCGGGCAATCGTGTTCGCCTGGTGCTCGTTATCGCTCATCAGGAGCTGTACGCCGCGCATCGCGTGGCCAACGCGTCCAGCGGCGTTCAGCCGAGGCGCCAGAATGAACCCGACTCGGCCGGCCGTCATGAGCTTACCCTGAAGCCCCGCTGCCCTGATCATCGACCGCAGGCCGATGTTTCGCGTGGAAGCGAGCATTCTCAGACCATATCGCACGAGAATACGGTTCTCGCCTCTGAGCGGCGCAACATCCGCCACCGTGGCGAGTGCCACGAGGTCGAGCATTCCCCAGATGAATGCGTCGTTTTTCCCGATGTGCTTCGCCAGAGCAAGCGCCAGCTTGAAAGCCACTCCAACCGCAGCGAGATCCTTGTCCGGGTACTCGCACCCGTGCTGCCGGGGATTCAGAACCGCAAGGCAATCGGCTAGCGCTTCGCCCGGGAGATGGTGGTCGGTGACAATGACATCGATTCCCGCCTGGCAGAGCTCGGCTACCGGCTCCCTCGCGCTGGTTCCGCAGTCACAGGTGACAACGACGGCTGCACCATTCTCCAGCGCGGCATGAACACCGGCATTGCTCAGATCGTACCCATCTTCAATTCGCCGCGGAATGAAAGGAACCGGCTTCGCTCCAAATTCGCGCAGGGTCCGCGTCATGATCGTGGTGGAGCAGATTCCATCTACATCGTAGTCGCCGTGAACGAGCACGGTCTCGCCATCCTTGCACGCGCGAGCAAGCCGCTCGACCGCCATGGTGAGGCCACGCATGGAAAAACCGTCATGAAGGTGGGCAAGACGCGGTCGCAGAAAGTCCCTGGCGGAGTCAGCGTCAGCGTGACCGCGAATCAGGAGGAGATTCGCGACGGTCTCAGGCAGGCTCAGTGCTGCAGACAGAGCAGCGACGGCGGCCGGGTCGGGCTTTCGCGGGATGATCCAGCGGGCACCGGCGCGTTGGCCGCCGCGCACTCCTTGGACGGCGGTTGTTGCGGTCACCCTCGCAACTTAGGCATCGTCGCGAATGCGCTCAAGCGCCCGACGCGCGGTAGAGCAAAACTCCGCACGCTTCACACACATCGATTGCACCATTTACAGCCATGAGGTTTCGTCGCTGCATTGGAATTGCCGTATCGCAGTTGCCGCATGAGTCGCCGCGGAGCGGATAAAGTGCCTTCGGCCGGCGCGTTCGAATGCGATCGTACTTGCCGAGCAAGGGCCGGGGGACGCCGGCTGTCTTGTCGTCGCGGGCAAGACGCGCGGACTCGAGTGAGCCCTTGATTTCCTCTCGCTCGGAGTCTATCTCGCCGCGAGCGGTCGCCTGCTCTGCTTCGATCTCCGCCACCGCCAGCTCGTGCGTCTCCACCGCCGACCGCAGCTCGATGAGGCGGCGCGAGATTGTTTGAAGCTCACTCTCGTCTTCCGCGATGATCCGCCGCGCGGACTCTACCTGCGCCATCGCGGCCGTCGCTTCCTTGAGCCGCTTCACGGCGTCGAGCTGAGCGAGGTTTCGCTCCTGCATCTGCTTGTGCGCGGCGACTTTTGTGTTGAGGTCGCGCTGCCGCCTCTCCTCGGATTCCACCGTGCCGCGCGCCCGCGCGAGGGCGGAGACAGCGGTTTCGCGCTTGCGATCCAGCGCCGTCATTCGGGGCTCCAGTGCCCGCAACCGATTTTCAAGCTCGTTGATCTCCGTATCGTCCGCCTGCAGCGCCAGCAAAACTTCGACATCTGTCTGCATCATTCTCCTCCGGGTTGTCAGCGTGTCCGGCCGCGCCGGAATGCCTTGAACGACCCCTTGCCCGATGCGCGCATCAGGGCAGCGAGCTTTCGCCGCTCGTCGTCGAGTGCAGCTTTTTCCGCTGCGCTGGCGAGCGACACCAGCCCGTCGATCTCCGCCAGCCGCTCCTCCATCGCTCGCACTTCGAGCTGTGCAAGTGAATCATCTATCGTGCGCTGAGTATTGATGAACCCATCACGTTCCTCCATCAGCTGCTCAGCCACCTCTATCGTCTCTGCATCGACCATCGAAGCGAGATCACCCAGCGACGCGCCGTCAGGAGCCGAAAGCAGCGCTGTGAATATCTTCCGATAGCGCTCGTCCCTGAACGAGTCGGGGCCGATGCGCTCGGCGATTGCCTCGACTTGCGATCGTTGTGCGAGCATCGCGCGGATGAGCTCCCGCTCGGCCGACGCCCTGTTTACATGGGCCCTTGTCCGCCGGTCTCCCCGGCGGGCGCGTATGTCGAGATTGATCCGCGGGGCGGGCAGCTGACGGGGTGGCGCCGATGCCGGTCGGGGCGAGTCGATCTCGCCGAGCAGGACTTGTCTGTTGACGCCGGTCACCTCCCCGGCGCGCGAGACATAGAGATCACGCATGATCGGATCGGACGTCGCGCGAATCGTTGGAAGCAGGCGGTCGAGCGCGCGACGCTTTTTCTGAAGCTCACCGAACCATCCCCCGCGCTCCAGGATCTGAATCTTTCGCTCGAAAATGTCTAACGCGTTGTCCAGCTCGGCTGCGAGTGCCGCCGGACCCTTTGTTCGGACGAAGCTGTCGGGGTCCTCGCCGGCAGGCAGGGTCACTACTCTCACCGACAATCCCTGACGGAGAAGCTCATCGCCCGAGCGAAACGTTGCCTTGAGTCCCGGCGCGTCGCTGTCGTAGAGCAGGAAGACATTTCGCGTGTACTTCCGCAGGAGTCCTGCCTGCATCTCCGTGAGGGCCGTGCCAAGCGGCGCGACGACCTCTTCGATACCGGCCGCCATCAGCCGCAATGCATCGAAGTAGCCTTCGACGATCAGCGCACGATCCGCGCGACGTATGGCATTGCGTGATTTGTTGAGTCCGTAGAGAAGCTTTCCCTTCGAGAAGACCGGAGTATCGGACGAATTGAGATATTTCACGTCACCAGGCCCGAGCAGACGCCCGCCAAACCCGACGTGACGACCGGCGAAATCGTGGATGGGGAATATCAGACGGTTGCGGAAGCGCGGGCGAGGCTCGGTCTCCAGGTCTGGTTGAACGAGCAACCCTGCTTCGAGTAGGCGAGCGTCGTCGAACCCGAGGGTGTTCATGTACGTTCGCATGAGCCCGATCTCGCGTGGCGCGAAGCCAAGCGAAAACTCTTCAGCGACCGCGCGCGAAATGTCACGCTCGGCCAGATACTCGCGCGCCGGCGCTCCAATCGTCTCGTCCCACAACAGCTGCCGAAAATATTCAGCCGCGGTTGCGTTCAGCTCCCAGAACGGCTCGCGCGGATCGGGCCCCTCACGCTTCGTCTTAGTGTCCCGCACCTCGATGCCGGCTTTTTCGCCGACGATCCGCACGGCCTCGGGCCAATCCACGCCAAGACGCTTCGTCAGGAACTTGAAGACATCTCCGCTCTCGTTGCAGACGAAGCAGTGGTACATCCGCTTCGAAGGTGAGACCGAGAAGTTGCGC
>JALYJX010000041.1 GCA_030775065.1 Gemmatimonadota bacterium
GCTCAGCGCGAGCCGGCAGAATGATGCGCTGCTCGCCGTTCAGGCACGGGAGCGCGGCTGGGTTGTAGTCACGCGAGATCGCGATTTCCAGACTCTGCGCCCACTGGTTGCCGGGCTGCGGGTTGCATTGCCATTTCCTGAACGGCCTTGAACTTAAATGAGCATGTTACGCGTTCTTTCGTGACCTGAGGATCAGGCTGTCAATGACGTACGCATCCTTTACCCCGGCGCTCGCACTCACAGCCATCCTCGTCGCCGGCTGCGTCTCCGGCCGCAGCGTTTCGTCGCCGACCGGGCCATCCGGCACCGTTTCGGCCTGGGTCACCACCGGTGATCAGTCGCGCCTGCTCACGAGAGAGCCGGACCTCCGCTTCAATAAAGGCGCTGTCGACTCGACCATCCCGCTGATAGAAGTCGACTACACGCGGGAGTTCCAATCCGTCGTCGGATGGGGCGCCGCGATGAGCGATGCCGCGGCGTACCTCATCAACACGCAGCTCAACGCCGTTCAGCGCGAAGCTCTGCTCCAGGACCTTTTCGGCCGCGAACCGGGCGCCGGCTTCAGCTTCCTTCGCATGCCAATGGGCGCGTCCGACTTTTCCCGCTCGCATTACAGCTACGACGATCGTCCCGCCGGCGAGACGGATTCCACACTCGCCCATTTCTCGATCGACGTCGATCGCACCGACAGGATTCCGTTGCTCAAGCGCGCACTCGCCATCAACCCGCAGCTCAAATTCGTTGGCAGCCCGTGGAGCGCGCCTGGCTGGATGAAGTCTTCGGGAAGCCTCATCAAGGGCACACTCCTGCCGCGATTCCACGGCGCGTTCGCGGAGTATTTCCGCCGGTGGATCGAGGCGTATGAGGCGGAGGGTCTGCCGATCTTTGCGATCACCCTTCAGAACGAGCCGCACCACGAGCCCGATGACTATCCCGGCATGCGCCTCTCACCCGCGCAGCGGGCGACGATAATCGGCAGTCATTTCGGCCCACTCTTCAACACGCGCGGCATTCGCGCGCAAATCTGGGACTGGGACCACAACTGGGACGAGCCCAATTCGCCGCTTGCTGTCCTCGCCGATTCCGTCGCGCGACGATACGTGGCCGCGGTAGCGTGGCATTGCTACGGCGGAGACATCTCGGCGCAGACTACCGTGCACGACAAATATCCGGACAAGGACACCTACTTCACCGAGTGCTCGGGCGGCGAGTGGGCGCCCGTGTGGGGAGACAATCTGAAGTGGAACGTCTCGAAGATGGTGATCGGGAATGCGCGCAACTGGGCGAAGGGCGTAGCACTCTGGAACCTCGCGCTCGACGAAAAGCACGGTCCGCACAAGGGCGGGTGCGGCGACTGCCGCGGGGTCGTCACTATTCACTCGGTCACTGGTGCGATTACGCGCAATCCCGAGTACTACGCGCTCGCTCACGCGAGCCGCTTCGTGCGGCCCGGTGCGGTGCGCATCGGCTCGTCGGCTCCGAACGGCTTCGAGACGGTGGCATTCCGTAACGCCGATGACCGTTCGACAGCGCTCATCGTTCTCAACACCACGGCCTCGGGGAGCAAGCTCGCAGCCCGCGCCGGGGAGATGTGGTTCACGACCTTCCTGCCCGCAGGCGCCGTGGCGACATTCACATGGAAATGACGAGAATGCACACACCAGGTCGCCTTCTTCTGATACCGGGCCTGCTCGCCGCAAACAGCGCTCTCGGCCAGCCCGCCGATTCAATTCGCAGCTCACTCCGAACCGTAGAGATAAAGACCGGACGCGTCGAAACAGTTCACACGGAAGATCGGCACTTCGAGGCGCCGAACTGGGCGCCCGACGGCCGCTATTTCATCGTCAACAGCAAGGGTCGGCTCTATCGTTTGACCGCTCGCGGTGAGAAGCGCCTCGAGGAGATTCCAACCGGATTCGCCACGCGCTCCAACAACGATCACGGCATCTCACCCGATGGGAGACGTCTCGTGATCAGCCATCACGCCGACGAGCACATCACCGACCCGAAGGAGGACTGGCTGGCGTCGAGCATCTACACTCTCCCCATCGCGGGCAGCGCGGCGCCGGTAAAGGTCACGACGAAGGCGCCGAGCTTCTGGCATGGATGGTCTCCTGACGGAAAGACGCTCGCGTTCGTCGGCCGCCGGGATGGCGAGTGGGACATCTACACGATCCCCGTGGGCGGCGGAGACGAACGACGCGTCACTACCTGCCGCGGCCTCGATGACGGCCCTGACTACTCGCCTGACGGCAAGTTCATCTACTTCAATTCGTTTTGCAGTGGAAAGATGCAGATCTGGCGCATGCGCCCCGACGGGAGCCAGCCCGAACAGCTCACTCGCGACACTTACTCCAACTGGTTTCCGCACCCGTCGCCCGACGGGCGCTGGGTGGTTTTCATCTCGTACCTCGAGGACCAGGGCGAGGGCCATCCGTTCGGAAAGCAGGTAAAGCTTCGCCTGATGGACCTGCGCGACCGCTCGGTCCGCGATTTGACGCCAGCGTTCTTCGGCGGTCAGGGCACTATCAACGTTCCGTCCTGGTCGCCGGACAGCCGGCGAGTGGCTTTCGTGGTCTACGCCAGGCATCAGTAAGGCTTCACTTCTCGATCCGCCGAGGGCTCACATGTATCGTCGCGATTTCGTAGCTACACTCGGTTCGGCAGTCGGGCTCACGCAGCTCGCGTGCGCCGCGCGCGGGGCATCGTCTGGCGCCGGCACGCGAAGGCTGCGGCGCGTCGGCGTGCAGCTCTACAGCCTTCGTGACGACGCGAAGCGCGATCTCGAGCGCACAATCGCGGACATCGCCGCCGCAGGTTACAACGACGTCGAGCTGCTGGGCTCGATGAACAACTTCGGAATGTCGCCTGCCGCGTTGCGAGCTGTTCTCGATCGCAACGGGCTCCGCGCGCCGTCCACCCACGTCAGCGGGAATGCGCTCGACAACATGCAGCGCGAGCTCGACGACGCGCAGACGCTTGGTCACGAGTACATCACCGTCGCGAGCCTCCCGATTACGAGACCGCCGACCCTCGACGACTATCGTCGCTGGGGCGACCGACTGAACGAGGCCGGGAAAGTTGCGCGCGAGCGAGGCGTCTGGATCGCCTTTCACAACCACGCAAACGACTTTGTCGAGATCGACGGTCAGATCACCTACGACGTCCTCGTTGCGCGAACGGATCCGGCCGTCGTCCGGCTGCAGCTCGACACTGGCAACGTTGCAATGGCCAGGCGCGATCCGATGGGCTACATGAAGCGGTTTGGGGATCGCTACTGGCTGTTTCACATCAAGGACGTGCCACAGCTCGGCGCGACTGCAGACACGGAGCTCGGCAAAGGGGTCATCGATTTCCGGCAGCTGCTTCGCAGCATTCCCCGCATCGACGAGAAGCACCTGTTCGTAGAGCAGGAGACGTATCCGGGCACGCCACTCGACAGCGTGCGCCGCGACTTCGTGTATATCTCGCGCCTGCAGTTCTAACGTCCCGCGAGAGGTCGACCCTCCGAAACGCACCATGCGCATCGCTCTCGCATCGCCTCGCATCGCCGCAAGCCTTGAAGACGGACTGGAGAAGATCAAACGGCTCCAGTCCGACGCTGCCGCCCAGGGCGCGGAGATCGTGTGCTTCCCCGAAGCCTACCTGCCGGGATTGCGAGGTCAGGATTTTGACCCGTTCCCTTATGACCACGTGCAGCAGGAGCGGGCACTGCATGCTGTTGCCGAGGGCGCGCGAGAGCTTGCGATCGCCACCATACTCGGCATGGAAAGGCTCTCGAACGAGGGGCGACAGATCGTCGCCTACGTCATCGATGCCGACGGCGGCATTCAGGGATATCAGACAAAGAACCAGCTGGATCCGACCGAAGATCAGTTCTATGTCCCCGGGAATACGCGACGACTGTTCACGATCAACGGAACGAAGTTTGGAATCGCAATTTGTCATGAGGGATGGCGCTACCCCGAGACGGTACGATGGGCGGCGATGCGCGGCGCGAAGATTGTCTTTCAGCCTCAGCACACCGGGGCCGAGCTGAAAGGCGTTCGTCTGACCGAGTGGGGAGCGGCCGATGGGCCGTACTACGAGAAAGCGATGATGATGCGCAGCCGGGAGAACACGATCTACTTTGCCAGCGTCAACTATGCTTTGCGGTACCAGGAATCGGCGACGAGTCTGATCGCCCCCTCGGGCGAGTGCCAGGCGTATTTGCCGTACGGGCAGGAAGGCGTGCTGGTACAGTCCATCGACGTCGCGGAAGCGACAGGGCTTCTGGCCACGCGGTACGCACCCGAGCGTTACCGGTGATTCACGCACAACAGGTTCCGTGACACTGCAGCTGTAGAGTATCCCCCCATCCAAGTGCCACCTTAGTTCGGAGTGTGAACATGTTCCGCGCCGCAGCTCTCATGCTCTTCCCCGCGCTGGTGGCCACCGCGCAGACGCCGCGCGCCCGCGAGCTGGGAATCGCCGCAAGCATAGGCGGTACGCCCGGCGTTCTCGATGCCATCACGGACGTGGCCGGAGTCGAAGTCGGGCACACGACACTCGTGTCCGGCAACGGCAAGCTCGTTGTCGGTCGTGGCCCCGTACGCACCGGCGTTACCGTTATCCATCCTCGCGGCAAGAACAGCGCAGACCCGGTGTTCGGCGCGTGGGCCACGCTGAATGGCAATGGAGAAATGACCGGCACCACGTGGCTCCAGGAGTCAGGGATTCTGGAAGGCCCCGTGGCGATTACGAATACGCACAGCGTTGGTCTCGTGCGCGACGGAATTCTTCAGTGGCAGGTGTCTCGTCCTGGTCTGCAGCCATGGGGGTTGCCAGTCGTCGCCGAGACGTACGACGGTGGCCTCAGCGATATCAACGGCTTTCATATAAAGACGGAGCACGTCCTCAGCGCTCTCAACTCGGCAACGTCCGGCGCGGTACGCGAGGGCTCGGTTGGCGGCGGTACCGGAATGGTCTGCCATCAGTTCAAGGGAGGAATCGGCACGTCATCACGCCGGCTCGACGCTCGCGACGGCGGCTATACCGTCGGCGTTCTCGTCCAGTGCAATTACGGTCTGAGACAGCATCTGCGCATTGCCGGAGCTCCCGTAGGTCAGGAGATCGCGGATCTCCTGCCGTGTGTTGCAAACGCAGACACGACGCTAAGACCACAGGCCAGGCGATGCGACGCTATCTCGAGGACATCGAGCTCGGTACCGACAACTGTTGAGCAGGGGTCGATCATCGTAGTTGTGGCGACCGACGCTCCGCTGCTCCCTCATCAGCTGAAGAGGCTCGTAAACCGGGTTGCATTGGGCATTGCCAGAACGGGTGGCTTCGGCGGAAACAGCTCCGGCGACATTTTTCTCGCCTTCTCGACAGCAAACCCGCGCACCGGCAACGATGCAAACGTGGTAAAGGTCGACATGCTTCCCAATCCGCGAATGAACGCGCTCTTTTACGCGACGGTCCAGGCAACAGAGGAGGCAATTGTCAACGCGCTTCTCGCAGCCGAGACAATGACGGGCGCGGACGATTTTCGAGTCTATGCGATGCCGCGCGACCGCCTTATGGCCGCACTGAAGAAGTTCGGGCGATAACTTTGTCTCGGACGATGATCCTGACCATCTTTCTCCTCAAATGACCGAGCGACGATTCAACGACGAGGAAGTCGCGGCGATCTTCGAGCGCGCAGCCGAGGCGCAGCACACCAGTCCGCACCATCTCCCCTCGGGTGAGGGGATGACGCTGATCCAGCTTCAGGAGATCGGCCGCGAAGTCGGGATCCCACAGGAGCAGCTGGCTGAGGCAGCGAAGGCCATCGAGCTGGCGGGACGGCCGACGTCGCGCCAGTTCCTCGGCCTTCCCATCGGCGTTGGACTGACCGTCGATCTCGCTCGAAAGCTTTCGGACGACGAGTGGGAGCGGGTCGTCGTGGATCTGCGCGAGACCTTCGATGCACGCGGGACTCAGAGATCAGAAGGCTCATTTCGCCAGTGGGCGAACGGCAATCTGCAGGCTCTCCTCGAGCCCACCACGACGGGGCATCGGCTTCGCCTCAAAACAGTCAAGGGCGACGCGCGGGGCCTGATTATCGGAGGGCTCGCCATGGTCGGCTTTTCGACTGTGACCCTGATCTCCGCCGCCATGCAAGGCGCGCTCGGCGACGTGGGGTTCCTGTCGTCACAGGCTCTCCTTGCGACCGCGGGCACCGCCATGTTCGGGATTGGCGCGCTTCGACTTCCGGGTTGGGCACGGCTTCGCCGAGAGCAGATGCAGGAGGTCGCCGCACGGGTCGCGGTGGTGGCAAGCTCGCAGCGTGCTGATGATCGCGATGCCAGGGCAATGGGGCCGGGGCTTTCGCCGCCACGACTGAGTGATCATTGATCCCACTTGACCCACCCAACCCGCCACGCGCGGAGTGACCGGATGTCTACACATATTCGCACAGGTTTCATCACGCTGTTCGTCCTTGTCACGGCTTGCTCTGAGGGGCCTCGCGAATCGCCCGGCGCCGACACCGGCAGTAACACCGGCGCCAACGCCGGCGCCGGCTCCGGCATCGACTCGCTGAACACCCGCCTGGTGGAGGCATATCGCCGTCGCGACCCGGCAGCCTACGGGGCGCTTTACACGGACACCGCGGTTTTCGAATGGCCGGCGTTCAATACGGTCCGGGGCCCGGCGGGCCTGGAGGCAATGGTGCGCACCAACTGGATATCACTCAAAGACATGGACCTGCACCTGAGTGTCGCGTCCCGGAGGATCGCGGAGAATCACGCGACGGAGTTCGGCGCATTCCAGCAGTCCTGGAGCGACTCCACTGGTGCACGCATGACCGAGTTTGGTCGATACGTGACCATTCTTGCCCGCGGAGCAGATGGCAGCTGGAAGATTGACCGCTTCCTTGGTTTCGCGGACTCGACCCGGTCCGTCACTCAGGCGCGGCCGTGAGTGGTGATTCATCATGACGATTTCTCATCGCATGTTGTTCGCGGCGGCCACGGCATTCGTACTGGCGTGTCGTGTCGCCCCCGCGCCGCCTGCAGCGCCTGCCTCGCCTGCACCGCCTGCACCGCCCGGGCTGCTCGCGCAGACCACCCCGCAACCGCTCGCCGCCGCAACCCAGCTTGTCGTCGTCACGACAAGTGGTTGGGACTCGACCTCAGGCGAGCTCCGACTTTTTGTTCGCGGTAACAGCGATTCATCGTGGCGCCGCAGCGGTGCGGCAGTGCCAATCGTAGTTGGCCGCACCGGTCTCGCGTGGGGAGTGGGTTTCGACGATCTCTCTGTCGCCGGCAAGCCGACTGCCGGGCCGCGAAAGGTCGAGGGCGACGGCCGCTCGCCGGCCGGCGTGTTCCCGCTCGACACGGCGTTCGGTTTTTCGCCCCGGGACTCGATGCGCTCGGTGCGCCTTCCCTACGTTCAGCTCACGCCGAGCAGTGAGTGCGTCGACGACACGGCGTCCGTGCACTACAACACCGTAGTCAACCGTAACGCAGTGCCGCGCATTGACTGGAAGAGCTCCGAGCACATGCGCCGCATCGCGCAATATCGGCTTGGCGTGATTGTCGGCTACAACGCATCTCCGCCCATCAGGGCGCGCGGCTCGTGCATCTTCTTTCACATCTGGGCCGGCCCGCGCTCGACGACGGTCGGGTGTACTGCGCTCGATGCCGGGGAGCTCGAGCGCCTCATGGCCTGGCTGGATCCGCGATCGCGGCCCGTTGTGGTGCAGGTTCCAGCCGCGGTTTATCCAGTGATGCGAGGTGAGTGGGGCCTGCCCGCACTCGAAGGCTGAAGAATGCGAATCGCGCTGAGCATTCTCGGGGTTCTTCTGATGCTGTCAGGCGGGGTCTGGTTCCTTCAGGGAATCAACATCATCCCGGGAAGCTTCATGACCGGACAAACCAGGTGGGCCGCGTACGGAGGTGTCACACTGATTGCGGGCGCCGCTTGTCTGATCGCGGCGAATCGTCGGCGAAGCTGACCCACTACATGATTACCTTTCGCGATCACCCTGCCTTTGAGCCCCCACGATGACTCGATTCTCCAATATTCTCGAGACGGTCGGAAACACTCCGGTCGTCAGAATCAACAAGCTCGCTCCGCCTGGCGTCGACCTCTTCGTCAAGATCGAAGCCTTCAATCCACTCGGTTCCGTGAAGGATCGCCTCGCACTCGGAGTAATCGAGGACGCCGAGCGTAAGGGCGAGCTCGAGCCGGGTCAAACGGTGATCGAAGCCACGAGCGGCAACACAGGTATAGGACTCGCGATGGTGTGCGCCGCCAAGGGATATCCGCTCGTTGTGACGATGGCCGAGTCGTTCAGCGTCGAGCGGCGTCGCCTGATGCGCTTCCTCGGCGCGAAAGTGATTCTCACACCTGCGCCTGCGGGTGGCACGGGCATGGTGCAGAAAGCAATCGAGCTCGCCGAAAAGCACGGATGGTTCCTCACGCGCCAGTTCGAGAACGAGGCGAATGCCGACATGCACTCGCGCACGACCGCGCAGGAGATTCTCGCCGATTTCGCCGGGGAGCGACTCGACTTCTTCGTCACGGGGTTCGGAACCGGGGGGACGCTCAAGGGCGTTGGACGGGTGTTCGAGAAGGAGCGGCCGGAAACGAAGATCGTTCTGGCCGAGCCGGCCGACGCCGCCATGGTCACGAGCGGTGCGAAGCAACAACGAAACGAAGATGGAACGCCCGCGTCGCGGCACCCATCGTGGAAGCCTCATCCGATTCAGGGCTGGAGTCCTGATTTCATTCCCAAGCTCACAGGCGACGCTCTCGACGCCAACTATGTCGATCGGATAATCACAGTGGCAGCACCCGAGGCCATGCGCGCGAGCCGCGCGCTCGCGCAGCGGGAAGGAATCTTCGTCGGTACATCGTCAGGTGCGTCGTTCGCCGCTGCGCTCGAAGTGGGAAAGGACGCGCCGAAGGGATCGACGATTCTCTGCATGCTGCCCGATACCGGAGAGCGCTATCTGAGCACCCCGCTGTTCGCCGACATTCTGCCGGACATGAACGACGAAGAGCGTTCGATCGCTCAGTCTACGCCGACGTTCGCCGATGCGGCGGCGGCAGGAGCGGCGGCGCCGCGCTGACTCTACTTACGACAACAGCTCGAGAGTCGCCGCACCACCGCATCCGCGGGAACCGTTGTTCCTATCCTTTCTCGCCCGGCGGCCGATACGTGATCGACGAGGCTTTCTGCAAAGCTGCGAGCGTGTCCTCGACGGTCAGGAGGACAATCGTCTCCAGAGAGCTGAGCGCCCCGCCGGCGCTGATTGCCAGCGCGGTGGCCGCCATCGATACGTTATCCGGAGCCTCCCATAGAGTGTATGCATCGTGCTCGCCGAAGGCATACCAGAAACCGTGCACTTTTCCGCCCACCGCTTCGATGTACTGCTTTGCCGCGGCTCGACGGTCTTCGGGGTTCTTGATGAGCCTCGCCCATGTCGCGGGCGTGTAGCTGAAGCGGGTCAGATAGAACGGCATCGGTGTTCCCCCCTGCTCAAGTGTCTGAACTCGGCCCTTGCTCCCCTGTGACTGAATCCCTCGTCAGCGCACCATCGTTCTGGCGGGTTGGCTGAAAATTGTCCGTCATCAACCCGAGCAGCTGGTGACCCGACTTCCGGATTTTTTCGAGATACAGGACGTACTCCTCGTGTCCCGCCTCCTTCACCTGTTCTATCAGCAGCTCCGAGTAGCCAAGGATGTGACCGAGCGGCGTGCGCAGGTCGTGAAGGAGGTTCGGAGGCAGCATGTGCTGAACCTTCTTCTCGATCTCCGGAGGCAGCTCGCTCATGAGCTCTTTTCTCCGCCCGCTGCTCTCGCGCTGTCACCGCCGAGGAGTACGTCCATTTTTTCAAGCAGTCGCGAGAACTCGATCGGTTTCGTGTCGTAGTCGTCGCAGCCGGCTTCCAATGCCCTGTCGCGGTCTGTGGACATCGCATGGGCAGTAAGCGCGATCACGGGAATGTGTTTCGTTTCCGCCGCGCCCTTGAGGGTGCGCGTCGCTTCCCAGCCGTCGATCAAAGGAAGGCTCATGTCCATCAGAATGAGATCGGGTGATTCTGACTGCGCCATCGCAACTCCCTGCTGCCCATCGACTGCAATTATGACTTCATATCCTCTTCGCTGCAAACGGCGCGACAGCATGTCGCGATTCATTTCGTTGTCCTCCACCAACAGGATTCTTGGCATATCCCGTTAAGCAGCGAATACGCGCGGCACCGCATTGTCGTCCAATGCCCTCCGTACCTGCCGGAGCAGCTCCTCCTTCGAGCTGCCTTCCTTGTGAAGAATGGTTTCTACATAGCCATTGAGCCGGTGTCGCTGTGCATGCGTGAGCTCCGCGGCAGTCACAACCACAATAGGAATCGTGCACCACTCGAGGTGTTGGCGCATCTTCTCGGCGAACTCAAAGCCATCCATTACCGGCATTATCAGATCCAGGAAGATCAGATTGGGACGGTCCTGCTCTATTGACTTGAGGGCAATCTCGCCGTTCTCGGCTTCGGTCACCCGGCACCCTTGTTTTTCCAGCATCGTCCGCATCGAGGCTCGAGTCCTGGGATCGTCGTCGACAACGAGAATCGGGCACTGAGGTGTTGAACAGGAGTATCGCTTGAGAATCTTCGACAGCCTGCGCCGATTCACCGGCTTCGTGACGTAGTCGGCGGCACCGAGCCTGAAGCCTCGCTCCGGGGCGTCCACCATCGTGAGCATGATTACCGGTACCTCGCGCAAAACCATACTGGCCTTGAGCGACTTCAGAACGGACCACCCATCCATGTCAGGCATCATCACGTCCAGTGTGATCGCAATGGGAAGCAGCTCGAGTGCGAGCCGCAATCCTTCCTCGCCACTGCTGGCGCAGCGCACGCAATAGCCCTCCTTGCTCAGAAAGCGTCGCATGAGATCGCGCTGTATCGGGTCGTCGTCAATTACGAGCACGCAGGTCGAGGGTTCCGGGACCGGGTCTGTGCTGCGATCGAGCCCGGTCACCACATGGCCAGAGCCTGCAACGTCATCACCGATATCACCGCTGAGCTCGGGCTTTACCTGATGGACGATCCCCGGCAGCTTGATGGTGAACGTGCTGCCTTGACTGGGGGTGCTGCTCACCGTCACGTCGCCGCCCATCATCTGGCAGAATCGGCGCGTGAGCGCCAGTCCAAGGCCGGTGCCTCCGAACTTGCGCGTTGTCGACGCGTCGGCCTGAGTGAAGTCCTGAAACAGCTTGACGATCTTCTCCGAGCTCAAGCCGATGCCGGTGTCGGTGATGCGAAACACGATCCACTCCGCGTCGTCCATCATCTCGCGTTCAGCGTTGAGCGTCACGGACCCGTCGTGGGTGAACTTGGCGGCGTTCGACAGAAGATTGAACAGCGCCTGCCGCACCTTGACCTGGTCCCCATGCATTCCGCCAAGATCTTTCGCGCGTTCGATGCGCAGTGTGTTGGAGTTCTTCTCCACCATCGGCTTGATTGTGGCAGAGACCTCGTCGATCAATGCGCTCAGGTCGAAAGTTTCGAGATACAGCTCCATCTTGCCGGCTTCGATCTTGGATAGATCGAGGATATCATTGATGAGGGCGAGCAATTGTTTGCCTGACAGCGTGATTTTCTCGAGGTCCGCGCTGAAGGAATCGAGCTTCCGGTCGACTGCCTCCTCCTGGAGCATCTCTGAGTAGCCGACAATTGCGTTGAGGGGTGTCCGCAGCTCGTGACTCATGTTCGCGAGAAACAGGCTCTTCGTCCTGTTTGCGATCTCGGACGCTTCTTTTGCATTGGCCACCTCTTCCTCTGCACGGCGCCGCTGCGTGACGTCCTCCATGGCGAGCACCAGCAGCTCACCATGGTGGCCCGCCTGGAGCTTGCGGGCGTTGAGCAGCATCACCCTTCGACCGAGCGCCGGAAAGTCATGCTCGAGCGCGAAGTCATTGAACACAGAGCTCTTTGGGACGATGTCTTCGAGAAGTGTGCGCAGGGCCGGAATATCCCATTGTCCGTTGCCGAGCTCGTAGATCAGGCGATTCTCTGTTTCCTCGGGAGACACCTTGAACGTATGGTAGAACGCACGGTTTCCGGATTGGACGCGCAACGTCGTGTCGAGAATGAGCAGAGGCTCGCGAACAGTATCGACAATGTCCTGCGCATACGTTTCGATTGCCCTGAAGTCCGCCTCGGCCTGCCGCCTTTCCGTCACGTCCTCCATGGCAAGCACGATGATCGCGGAGTGGCTCCCGGCGCGCAGCTTTCTACCGTTCAGCAGCATCACACGACGCCCGATTATCGGGAAGGTGTGCTCCAGCTCGAAGTCATTGAACACGGAGCTCGTCGGTATGACGTCTTCGAGGAGCGTCCTCAGGTCAGGAATGTCCCACTGACCGTTGCCCAGCTGGTAGATGAGCTGATTTTCGGTTTCTGCGGCTGAGACGTGGAACGTCTCGTAAAACGCGCGATTTGCGCTCTGCACGCGGAGATTGGTGTCGAGCATCAGAAGCGGCTCGCGGACGGTGTCTACAATGTCCTGCGCATACGTTTCGATGTCGTCGACAAACGGCTCTTGATTCATGACTACCTCTCTGTGAACTGAATCTAGCCTAATGGCAAAGAGATTGTCCTTTCGCGTACGTTTGGACGGTGTTTTACAGGTGCGGGCGGAGTGGGTGGAGTATCCAGTCAACGGCGCCGCGAACGGGGAACGTTCGAGCCGCATCTCCTGATTGGTACCGGCCCGCGCGGGCTGCCGTGGAGTGGATACCACCGCCCTGCACAAGCGCGCGCATACCGACAAAACCTGGCAAACGGCGGGAAGCTCCCTGGCTTCCCGCCGTTGATGTCGCGCTATTCGCGTTCCTGAATAGTGTATGTCGCGTTGGGAGGGCACTTCACCGCGGCATTAGTCGAAGTGAACACTCCGCGCGGATTGTCCTTCCAGAGCCAGACGTGAAGGTCGTAGTGCCGAAGACCTGCGGGCATGATCGGCTCGTGCCCGTCCATCGGACCGTAGAGCTTCTGACCGAAAATCGTTGGCGTTGTGTTCCCGGCAACCTGAACCGGCACAACCCACTCTGCTGCGGCCAGCACGAGTTTGTCACCTACCGGCTCGTAAATGAGAACCTGCGGCTTTGCCGGATCGAGCACGGGGCCGATGTTGGCCGTGTTGATGAAGTGGACGCCCATCGCACCGGGTGGATACTCGATGTCCCCATGCATCGCGCCTTTCGGGAAATCGATGCACGCGAGCGTCGAGTAGAATCCGTCCTTGATTGCGACATATGGGTCCGCGTACTTCGCGAGAGCGGCTTTGGCGGCCTGAAGGTCTGGGGACAGCGTTGAAACCGCTGTCGCCTGGGATGGCGTCGTGGATGGCGACGCGACGACGCAAGCTGCCGAAGCGAGTAGCAGAGCGGCTACGTACCACCTGTTGGTCGAGGTAAAATGCATAGTGTCTCCGATGAAGCGGGTCACTGAATGAATTTGCGAGCCCCTAGAATGGAGACGCATTCGAAGGGCGTCAACTGGGCAGCCGGTGTAGGACTGCGGAATCGAGGATTTTGCGGACTCAGGACTAACTGCCATCGACGATCGACGACTGATTGCGGATTGCCGACGATCCTGCGCTTCAGCTACTTCTGGCTTGTCCCGCCTCCGTAGCTCTAGGTTTGTAGCTCTCAGCAAATCCCTGGGGAGGGCAATTGAACTTGAACTGGTCAGAAGCGAGGGCGGCGTGACATCCAGGCGAGCGTGGGCTGTCCTGCTCGGTGCCGCATTGATTGCCGCAGTCACTGCCTGCCGGACCGAGCAGGCGTCAGTCGAGGACCTGTACACCACTCGCATGCTGGGACTCAGCTACCTCCAGCGAAACCAGTTGCCGGAGGCCGAAGCCGAGTTCAAGAAGCTCACAAAGCTCGCGCCAGACGATCCCCTCGGCTACGCGAGCCTGGGACTCACCTACCTCCAGGCCGGTCGCTACCCCGAGGCGGAGAAGCAATTGAAGCGAGCGCGGGAGCTAGACCCGGCGGGCACGGAGATCGGTCTCGCGCTGGCGAGGCTCTACTCGCTCACCGGCCGCTCTCCAGACGCGCGGGCCACGCTCGAGCAGCTCCGCCGCGACACCACCAGAAATGCTCGTGTGTTGTACGCGCTCGCCGAGCTCGAAGCTGGGCAGCGCGACGCCGCTTCGGTGCGCCGGTACGAAGACCGGCTGCGGGAAGTGCTCGCTGTGGCACCCGCCAATCTCGTCGCGCGACTGAAGCTCGTTGACGCGCTCGCTCGCCGCGGCGAAGCTGACAGCGCCGTTCGGCACCTCGAGGAAGTGAGACGCATACCGCCTGAGCTCCCGAGAGAGGCAAGGACGTATCTCGACAGCACGATTCAAATGCTGCGTGCGGGACTGCTCGCGCAGGCGCGGCCGACGCTCGACCGCTTCCTCGATTTGGTGGAAGTCACAGCGCAGTACCAGGCGTCGATGAACGATGTGAAATGGCCCGAAGCTGCGATCGCCGGACGTCCCGTCCTTACTTTTGCGCCGAAGGACTTCATCTCGATGGGCAGGGTGCGAGAGCGAGCGACGGTCGATCTGGCAAAGTTCGTCGACGCGACGGATGAAGCGGGCATTCCCGGCGCTGGAACCGGTACGACGGCGCCCGCTCCCCCGGGACGCCCAGAGGCAACGGCCGCTATCGCGACTGGCGATGTCGACGGCGACGGCACGGATGACTTGTTCATCTCGGCATCATCTTCGGCAGTGCGGAAGACCGTCGGAAATATTTACCGCGTGCAAGGAGGGTTCGTCCAGGACGTTACGGAGCGCTCGAGCCTTTCCGTTCCGCAGGGCGCCGCGTACGCCACTTTTGCCGATTACGACAACGACGGCTGGCTTGACCTCTTCGTCATTGGCGGTGAGGGACGCGGTCACCTGTTCCGCAACCGCGGCAATGGAACGTTCGAGCAGGTGACGCCGAAAGCGGGAGTTGCCGACGTGAGGGGAGCGCGTAAAGCAGTGTTCGCCGATCTCGATCACGACGGCGATCTCGATCTCCTTCTTCTCGCAAACGGCCAGCGCACCGTGTACCGCAACAATCTCGACGGGACTTTCACCGAGGCCACTGCGGGCTTCGGCCTTGCGGGCGGTGGCGACGCGCGCGACGCCGCCTTCGGCGACTTCGACGGCGACGGGCGCATCGATCTTTTCATCACGAATGCCGGGAGC
>JALYJX010000042.1 GCA_030775065.1 Gemmatimonadota bacterium
GCGCAAGGCGGTGTTCCCGATGCTTCTGCTGTCGCGCAGGCGCTGGCCGCAGTCGTTCCGATCGTGGAGAAACAACTCGGGTCTCTATAGCGGTTCGGTGCGGCGCCGCTGCATTGCCGCGTCCTCGCCGAAGCGCGATTATTGAGCGACAATGTTGAGAGATTGGCTCGCCTCGCGGACTCCATCACCGCCACCGCGCCTGGCAGCGAGACTCGCCGCGGCAGTGCCGGCGTCCGCCAGCTCGGACTCGAACGACACTTCACAATCGCTCATTGCGGCCGCGGCGGCCATACTGCACGAGACGCTCGATCAGCCAGGCAATGAGCGGAATGGGACCGCCGCGCTCGACCTGCTCGCCGCCGACGCTCTCATTACCTACGCAGTCGAGGCGGCCGCCGAGGATTGCGAAAAGCTCGCCGCGCTCACTGATGAAATGATCTTGCGGCTTGCGGCTGTCACGGGCGCTGATCGGAGCGAATCGACTTGACCTCGGTTGCCGACGGTACGGAGCCCGGCACCTGATAGTCATTCTCTTCACAGGCGGCACGATCGCAATGCGAAACGACCCGGGCGGAAGCGGGGCAGTGCCGTCACTGACTTCCGCGGAAATCCTCGAAGCAACGCGCGGCATCGAAGCGGTCACCGGTGTGGAGACCGAGGAGTGGGGTGCTTTCCCTGGGCCACACATGACAGTCGAGCGGATGTGGGCGCTCCGCAACCGGATTGCGGAGCACCTCGTGCGCCCAGAGGTCACGGGAGTCGTGGTGACTCACGGAACAGATACGCTGGAGGAATCCGCATATCTGGTCGCCCGTTCGCTCTCCGCTGAGAAGCCCGTGGTATTTACGGGGGCGATGCGCACAGTCAGCGACCTGGGGTGGGACGGTCCCGCAAATCTTCTCGAGGCAGTGCGAGTCGCGGCCAGCCCTGAGATGCGGGGCTACGGCGTGTTGGTCGTCATCAGCGGTCAGATCTTCGCGGCGCTCGACGCGACGAAGACAAATACCCATCTGCTCGATGCATTCGAGAGTCCCGGGCTCGGCCCAATCGGCGTGCTCGATGAAGGCGAGCTCATAGTGCATCGGGAGCTGCCGCCGGCCCCGCCAATCATCGACCCTGCGACTCTGGCAACGCCGGTCGACATCATATTCGTCGCCGCCGGCTGCGATGAGCGACTGTTCGATGCATCGCGAGGCGTCGCGCGCGCAGTGGTCATCGCCGCGATGGGCCGCGGGAATGTTCCGCCGGCCGTAGTGCCGGCAATCGAGCGGTGGATTTCAGACGGCAAGCCGGTAGTGCTCACATCCCGAACGCAGGGAGGCCGTGTTGGTCACACCTATGGTTACGCCGGCGGAGGGCGACGATTGGAAGAGATGGGTGTGATCTTCGGCGGATCACGTCGCGCGCAGCAGGCTCGAATTGACCTGATGCTTGCCCTTGGAGCGGGGATGGGCATGACAGCGATACGTTCGATGTTCCGCGAAGGCTGAGCGATGACATCGCCGGAGTGGGGAGAAGCACGGCCACATCCCGTCGCGCCCGACGTACATCCCCCGCGCGAAGTGTTGCAGATCGCCCGCAAGCTCGAGAAGGCGGGCTTCGAGACGTGGTGCGTAGGCGGCGCGGTGCGCGATGCACTGCTCGGCCATCGGCATCTCGACTGGGATCTGGCCACTGTCGCGAAGCCCGAGGAAATCCGGAGGCTTTTCCCGCGCACCGTCCCGGTGGGAATCGAGTTCGGAACAGTAGGCGTGCTCGACAGCAAGGGCGTGATGCACGAGGTGACGACGTATCGCCGGGACGTTCAGACTGACGGCAGGCACGCTGTTGTCGAATTCGGTGCGACGCTCGACGAAGACCTTGCCCGGCGGGACTACACCATTAACGCGATAGCGTTTTCGCCAACGCAGCGAAGGTGGCACGACCCATTCGAAGGGCGGGTCGATCTCGAGCATGGAGTTGTCCGCGCCGTGGGTGAACCGTCCGAAAGGATGCGCGAAGATCGGCTCAGGGCCCTCCGCGGGATGCGATTTGCCGCGCGCTTCGACTTCGAGATCGAGGCCGATACCTGGCGCTCAATCGTCGCGAGCGCGCCACAGCTGACGCGCCTCTCGGCTGAGCGCGTCAAGCAGGAGATCGAGAAGACAATGGAGCAGGTGCGTCTGCCGAGCCGCGCCTTCCGGATGTGGCGAGACAGCGGTGCGCTCGGCGCTCTCATTCCTGCCCTGGCCGGGATCACCGAGGTGCAGCTCGCAGCTCTCGACCATCTGAGGATCCCGGGAATGGTAACGCGCCCTCAGAGAAAGGTGTTGCGTCTGACCGGGCTTTTTGCCGGGGCGAAGCCTCGTGACGTTCCGGCAACGTTGAAGTCACTCAGATTCTCGAACGCCGAAATACGGTGGATATCGGGTGTTCTGGCCGCATGGCACGAGCTTGCGGACGAGATGAGGCAGTCGCTGATGGACGACGTTGCTCCGGCGGATGGAGCGCTTCGCCGGTGGGCAGCGATTGCCGGTCGCACGCGTCTTGCCTCAGTGCTACGCCTGGCCGGCGCAGTCTGGTGGGCTGACCGCGCCGCGGGCTTGCCGGCACCCTCCAAGGAGCGCGTGTCCTCGGTGTATCGGAGGGCAATACGTATCGCGTACCGGGATCCAATAGATGTCAGCGATCTCGCGATCGGAGGGAGTGATCTGGAGAGAATTGGAATAACAGGGCCGGCTGTAGGGCGCGCGTTACGCGGTCTTCTGGAAAGGGTTATTAATGACCCGACTGTGAACACTCACGATCGCCTGCTGGCTATTGCCAGCGGCGAGGAATTCGCATCGGACGGTCCGTCGCAGCGACAGCGCCGGCCCGGCGGGTAATCCTCATGCTCTTTCGCGGCAGAAACCCGGACATGACTGTCTGGAAGCGCTTCCGGTCGGGAACAGACGGATTCACTTTCGTCAAGAACGGCGAGATCTACGAGGCGTACATTGCCGCGAACGCGGAGCGCGTGGTCGATCTCTTCTATACGTTGAGCGAACAGCTCGCGCCGGCCATCGATGTCGTACTTGAAGATCTCCGATCGGAGACGACCTGGCGCGGAGAATCAGTCGCATTGCCGGACGTGCGTGATGCCATTGCACGACTGAAGGTGCCTCTTGCGACTTACGGCGGCGTCGAGATCTCGCTCTATACGCCCGACGATCAGCTGACCCTGACCGCGCAGCTGGAGTTGTACATTTTCTCCCGGTCGGATCGATGGATTTATCTGCTGCAGGGTAAGGGATTGGAAGAGAGAGCTTCGCTCGCCGATCGCACGTGGCGCTCGCAATCCTGGGATCGCGCACTGGCGCCTTCGCTCACCGCCGCCATCAGCGCCGCCGCGGAACGGCTCGCATTGACGCCGGCGTGATACGGCCCGCGATCGCGTACACGCTGATCGCGGCCGCCGCAAATGTAGTGGGGGCGGCAGCTGTCACGTCCCGATCGCAGTGGAGCATGTCCGCGCTCGACAAGCTCATCGCGCTGTCGGCGGGGTTCATGATCTCCGTGGCGCTGCTTGATCTGATACCCGAGGCGATTGCAACGCACGGTGCGAGTGCCGGCCTGATCGTGCTCACAGGGTACGTCCTCGTCCATCTCACGCAGCACACTCTCACGCCGCATTTCCATTTCGGAGAAGAGGTGCACCAGGTCACACGTGCCGTGAGCATGTCCGCGTTGATCGGGCTGCTCCTGCACACGTTCGTGGACGGCGTTGCGATTGCGAGCGGCTTCGAGGTCAGTGCATCGCTGGGATTGCTCGTCTTCCTGGCGATCGTGCTGCACAAGCTGCCGGAAGGTCTCGCTATCTCGAGCCTGTTCCTCGCCGCCGGTGCATCACGCGGGCGCGCTCTCCTTGCCGGAGCCGCGCTCGGCGTTGCAACACTGCTTGGCGGTCTGGCCACCGAATACTTCGCGCCCCTGCGGCTTTATGGACTTCCGCTCGCTGCGGGCGTTGCGCTGTACGTCGGCGCGTCGAACCTCGTCCCCGAATTTCAGGGCAAGAAAGGATGGGGACTGCCGGTGTGCTTCTTTGCAGGGTGCGGATTGTACGTGCTGGCGCGGAACCTGATGAGATGACTTCCTCTGATGCCTAAGAAATTCCGGAGCGCCGGGATGGGCGCCACGAGAGGAAGATCGTCCGGCGAGCAATCTCTTTTCACTCCGCCGGCATCTGCCCAGCCGCTCGCCGCGCGCATCCGTCCAAAGACGCTCGACGAGCTCGTCGGCCAACATCACCTGCTCGACCCCGGGAAGCCGCTTCGCGAAGCCATTGAGCGCGGAGCAATTACGTCGATGGTCTTCTGGGGGCCGCCCGGTTCTGGTAAGACCACGATCGGACGACTCATAGCGCACTACACAGAGCGCGAGTTCGTGCCGTTCTCCGCCGTGACCGAAGGTGTGGGGCGTGTTCGTGAGATAATCGCCGCCGCCGAGGAACGGCTCGAGCTGGGACGCCAGACAATACTCTTCGTCGACGAGATTCATCGCTTCAACAAGGCGCAGCAGGACGCGTTCCTGCCGCACGTGGAGAGTGGCACAGTCACTCTGATCGGCGCTACCACGGAGAATCCCTCGTTCGAGATGAACGGAGCGCTGCTCTCACGCATGCGCGTGTTTGTCCTCGAGCCGATATCAGCCGCAGACATTCTCGTCCTGATGCGTCGCGCTCTGTCGGATTCCGAGCGCGGGCTCGGCAATCTCAAGCTCGATGTCGATGAAGACGCTATGCAGCTCATCGCCCATGAGGCCGATGGTGATGCGCGGCGTGCGCTCAGCGTACTCGAAGCTGCAGCGCTGCTCGCGGGAGAGGAGCGCCACATTACCGCTGCCGCTGCGCGCGACGCGATGCAGAAGCGTTTCGCGCTGCACGACAAGGCTGGTGAGACACACTTCAACATGCTCTCCGCGCTCCACAAGTCGCTGCGCGGCAGTGATCCCAACGGAGCACTCTACTGGATGGCCCGAATGATCGAGGGCGGTGAAGATCCTATGACGATCTTTCGTCGCGCGATCGCGATGTCCGCGGAAGACATCGGGCTCGCGGATCCGAACGCCCTTCAGATAGCTGTTGCCGCCCGGGATGCGTACCACATGCTCGGTCCCCCCGAGGGCTACCTCCCCTTGGCCGAGATGATCATCTACCTCGCAACGGCGCCAAAATCGAACTCAGGGCTCCGCGCGCTCAATGCTGCATTCGACGCCGCGCGTGAAACGCCGGGAGCTCCTGTTCCATTCCACATTCGCAACGCTCCAACGGGGCTTATGAAGGAACTGGGCTATGGGGAGGGGTACCAGTACGCGCATGGCGTCCCCGAGGCATACATCCCGCAGGAGTACCTGCCGGAGGCTCTTCGGGGATCGGTCTTCTACGAGCCGGGACCATTTGGCTTCGAGAAGGACATCGCGAAACGGTTGGCCTGGTGGAGCGAGCTGAAGAGCCGGGTTGGCGACGAAATCAACGATCAAGGCCCGCCCGATGGCAAGGCGAGCAGGGAGGGATAAAAATGCGAAGGAGAATTTTTCTCGCCGCGATGGCGGCCGTAGCGCTGGGAGGTTGCGCGTCGATCGGGCTGGGCAGCTTCAAGCAGCCGCTCGTACAGTTCAGCGACGTCAAGATCCGCGGGCTCGGACTTACCGGGGGTGCGCTCGATATCGTGCTGAGCGTTTACAACCCCAACCAGTTCGACCTCAATGCAACCCGGCTCACGTACAAGCTGATGGTCGAGGACAAGGAGCTCGGGAGCGGTGTACTCGATCGCGCATTCAGGGTCCGGGATCGGGATTCGACGTTCGTCACCATCCCGATGGACTTCACTTATGCGGGACTGGGAGCAGCCGGCCGGCAGCTTTTGTCGAGCGGTGCAGTCAATTATCGTGTGCTTGGCGACATCGGTCTCGAGACGCCGCTTGGACGCTTCACCGCACCGTACGACCAGAGCGGCCGGTTCTCGAGCTTCAGCGGCACGAGCCAGCAGAGAAGGTAAGAACATCGCGCGAGAATTGATCGAGCTTCAACCCCCGGTCGAGAGAGCAATCCTCGTTGGGGCACAGATCAAAGGGCCGCACGGGCGCCCGAACGGAAATGGATCCGGGCCGGCGGTCCTTACGCGTGCGCAGGTCATGGATGAGCATCTCGACGAGCTCCAGCAGCTTGCCGACACCGCCGGCGCTGTCGTGGTCGGTCGCGTAACGCAGCAACTCGACAGGCCGAATCCCGCCACGTATCTCGGCAAGGGGAAGATCGAAGAGCTCGGCCGGGTGATCAGCGACACGAACGCAACGGTTGTCATATTCGACGACGAGCTCACGCCCGCGCAGGGCAAGAACATCGAGGACGCGACAGGTCAGCGGGTGATCGATCGCGCTGAGCTGATTCTCGATATCTTCGCAACGCGCGCACGCTCGAGTGAGGCGCGGATGCAGGTCGAGCTCGCTCAGCTCCAGTACATGCTCCCGCGGTTGACGAGGATGTGGACGCACCTCGAGAAGTTTCGGGGCGGAATAGGCGTCAGGGGGCCGGGCGAAACACAGCTCGAGACGGACAGGCGGCTCATCAGCAGCCGCATCAGGGTTCTTCGCCAGCGCCTGGAGGACGTTCAGAAATCACGCGAAGTGCAGCGAACCTCGAGGCGCGGCGAATTTCGCGCCAGCCTCGTGGGCTACACAAATGCAGGGAAGTCATCGGTGCTCCGCGTGCTCTCGGGGGCCGATTCCGTGTTTGTCGAGGACCGGCTCTTTGCAACGCTCGATGCGCTCACGCGAGAGATACGCCTCGACGACGCGAACTCGATACTTCTCACCGACACCGTAGGATTCATTCGCAAGCTGCCGCACCACCTCGTGGCGTCGTTCCGCGCGACACTGGAGGAGGTAGGTGAAGCAGATCTGCTCCTGCATGTGATCGACCTGTCTCACCCGGTGTGGAGCGAGCAGCGAGTGGTTGTCGAAAGCGTTCTCGTCGACATCGGCGCCAGTGGAAAACCCGTTCTCAATGTCTTCAACAAGATCGACAGGCTTCCGGAGGAGGACCTCTTCGCCCTGCAAACGGGAATCCGCGATCAGATTCCCGACTCTGTATTTGTTTCGGCGACTGCCGCCGGTGGCCTGGAGCCTCTCCGGCGTGCTCTGCTGTCGGCGCGCCGAAATCGTCTCCCGATCACCGAGATTCGCGTACCCGTGACAGCGGGGAAGCTCCTCGCCGAAATCCACCGGGACAGCGAGGTACTGGATCAGGTCCATGACGGCGACGAGCTCATATTGCATGCGCGGATGGACGCATCGGTTGCCGGTCGCCTCAGAAAAGCAGGCGCGGCGGTCGGAAACTCGCGCTGAGGTTGATGGGTAGCGGGTAGTCTGCATCACTCGTATTATGGAGGCCCGATGTCCTCGTCCTCGCCACAATAATTCTCATTGGATGGCTTGGCGCCGTTTTCCTTCTGGGAACGTGCGCGAGTCTGCTCATCACGCCGCTACTCGAGCGGACCCGACGCAGCCAGTCTCGTGGACTCCCACGATCACGGGGTGAGGCGGGCGCAGGCTTGAACGGCAACTTCCCTCGCGCATGAACGGCGCTTGAATGCTCTTCAACTCGTTCACGTTCCTGATCTTCTTCCCGGTTGTCGTGACGATCTATTTCGTCCTGCCGCACCGGGTCCGCTGGGCGTGGCTGCTCGCAGCGAGCTGCTACTTCTACATGGCGTTCATTCCCGTCTACATCCTCATTCTCTTCTTCACTATCGCCGTGGACTACGCGGCAGGGATCCTCATCGAGGACTCCCAGGGAGAAAGAAGGCGGATGTTCCTTATCATGAGCATCACCGCCAATGTCGCCGTGCTGGCGATCTTCAAGTACTTCAATTTCCTGAACGCGAACGCCCGCGCCATTGCGGACGTCTTCCACTGGTCATACGACATGCCGGCGCTCGACATCATTCTGCCGATCGGACTGTCGTTTCACACGTTCCAGGCGATGAGCTATACGATCGAGGTGTATCGCGGCCGCCACAAAGCAGAACGCCATCCCGGAATTTTTTCGCTGTACGTGATGTTCTTCCCGCAGCTCGTTGCCGGACCCATCGAGCGTCCGCAGAATCTCCTTCCGCAGTTCCGCGAGCGGCACGAGTTCGATTACGACCGCGTCGCCGACGGATTGAGACGCATGGGTTGGGGTCTCTTCCTCAAGGTCGTCATCGCCGACCGCCTCTCGCAGTACGTCAATCCGGTCTACAACGCACCCTACGATTACGACGGTCTCACGCTCGTGGTCGCGACGATCTTCTTCGCTTTTCAGATCTATTGCGATTTCGCGGGCTACTCCTACATCGCGCTCGGCGCCGCGGAGGTGATGGGATTCCGCCTGATGCGGAACTTCAACCGGCCGTACCTTTCACGCTCGATCAGCGAATTCTGGTCGCGATGGCACATCTCGCTCTCCACCTGGTTCCGCGACTACGTGTACATCGCACTCGGGGGGAATCGGGTGCCGAAGCCGCGGTGGTATTTCAACCTTTTCGTAACGTTTCTTCTCAGCGGACTCTGGCACGGTGCGAACTGGACGTTCGTGATGTGGGGCGCCCTCAACGGGTTCTACCTCATCTCCTCGATCGCCACTCAGGGCATGCGCGAGCGCGTCGCTGCTCGGACTGGCCTCATGGCCCATCCGCGATTCCACGCGGTGATGAGAGTCGGACTGACATTCGCGCTCACCTGTTTCGCGTGGATATTCTTTCGCGCCGGGTCACTCAGCGACGCCGGTCATATCATCTCACAGATGCTCATCCGCCCGACCCTTCACCAGATTATTCCCGACGGGCTGCGCGCTGAAGGGATCACGAAGCTCCAGGTCGCCTTCTCGGGGATGCTGATCGGCGGCTTGATGCTTTTCGAGGCGATCAGTGCCCGGGTCGATATCGCGCGCCGCTTTGCGATCCAGCCTGCGTGGGTCAGGTGGCCCGCGTATTATTTGCTCTGCATGTCGATCTGGCTCCTTGGCGTCAGCAACGAAGCGAAGGCTTTCATCTACTTTCAGTTCTGACAGCGCATGAGCGACTCCAGTAGGCGGAGCGTGCTGCAGGCGCTTCGACGTGTGAGGCCTGATGAGGTTTACAATCTTGCCGGCCAGAGCTCGGTCGCTCTCTCGTTCGACCAGCCGGTGGAGACGCTGGAAAGCATCAGTGTTGGAACGCTAAACCTGCTTGAAGCAGTTCGCTTTACCGAGCGGCCGATACGCTTCTACAATGCGGGCTCGGGTGAGTGCTTCGGGGCGGCCGACATCAACTTTGCCAGTGCCAACCCGTCGCTTGCCCGGGAGCGACTTGGATGGTCCGCACGGGCGCAGATGCACGACGTTGTCCGCATGATGGTGGCGGCCGAGCTGGCCGAGCAGGCCAGTTGACCGCTGGAGCGCTCGAGCTGCCGGTCGACCGGAGGAAACAACGTGTCCGGCGCTTCCTCGCCAAATGCTTTCTCTTCGGTGTGGCAATTGTCGGCAGCGGGTTTCTGATAAGTCGCTACGACACACGCGCAAGTGACGACAACTACCTCGCAGCCGTGTTGGAGAAGGATCGTCTCATCCGGACAACGCCGTCCCCCAAGATCATCCTCGTCGGAGGTTCGAACCTCGCCTTCGGAATCGACAGCCGGATGATGCGGGATTCACTCGATGTTCACGTCGTCAACATGGGTCTGTACGCGAGGCTCGGGCTCCGGTACATGCTGGCTCAGGTCAAGCCATACATCCGACCCGGAGACGTTGTCGTCATCTCGCCGGAGTACGACCAGTTCTACGGAAAGTTCTCCGAAGGCGACAACACCCTGAACACGGCGCTGCTGTACGCACCGGCGGATCGGATCGGTGATTTCATCAAGTCGTACTCCGTAATCGACGTTGTGCTCCGCCCGCGTGTGGAGGATGCGCGCCGCGGATTCCTGCAGGCTGCGGCAGACCTGTTCGGCGTCAAAGACAAATACTTTCCCGCCGACACCAACCCCGTCTACAACCGCCGCTCGTTCAACCAGTTCGGGGACATGATAAGCCACGTCGGACGAAAGAGCATGAACCCCGACTCGATCTACGTGAGTCAGCTGCCGCCACAGAGCGAATTCAACAGGCGAACAGTCCACGAGCTGAACGACATCGGTAACGCCGCCAGCGCGAGGCAGGCCCACGCATACTTTCTCTTTCCATCGTATATCGACCGCTCTTACACGATCAACACGGAAGCGATCGCCGGGATCCGGCGGCGACTCGCGAAGGACATGCGTATTCCAATTCTCGGAACTCCGAAGGACTTCGTATATGCGTCCAGCTGGTTCTTCGATACCAGGTACCACTTGAACGAGCTGGGGCGGGGCCCGCGGACCCTGAAGATGATCGAGATTCTTCGGGAAGTGCGCGTTCGTGATCGATGGTAGGCGCCTTAGCCTTTTATGGCCTGCCCCTCACGGTCCCGGGCGTCAGCGAGCGACGGTAGCGGCCTGGCCGGCGTCAGGCGGGGCGCGCTGGTGGGCGGCACGTAGAGCGGCGCCTTCGCTGACAGGAAGTTCGATCTCACAATGTGCCACATTGCCGCGGCGCCATCGGTCCATCCGATCTTCTTACCCTCGGCGTAGGTTCGCCCGCTGTAGCTGATGGGGACTTCGTAGATTCGCGCTCGTGCCTGGGCGAGACGGGCCGTCAGCTCCGGCTCGATGCCGAAGCGGTCGGTGCTCAGGGGGAGTGATTTCATCAGATCTGTCCTCATCATCTTGTAGCATGTTTCCATGTCAGTGAGGTTCAGATTTGTGGCCATGTTGGACAGCATTGTCAGCAGGTTGTTTCCCATGCTGTGCCAGTAGTAGAGGACGCGGCGCGTGTCGCCTCTGAAGCGACTTCCGAACACCGCGTCAGCACGCCCGCTCAGAATAGGCTCAAGAAGGCGAGGGAGCTCCTGCGGATCGTACTCCAGGTCCGCGTCCTGAATGACGACAACATCGCCTGTCGCAAACTGAAGAGCGGTGCGAACCGCCGCCCCTTTGCCGCGGTTTCGCTCGTGGGCAGCGAAATGGTCGATCTCCCCATGAGCCTTCAGCTGCTCGAGGACGCCGGGCGTCGTGTCCGACGAGCCGTCGTCGACGCAGATGAGCTCTATATCCAGCGGCACAGCCCGCACGCGCCTGACGCTCTCAACGATCGTAGCGGCTTCGTTGTATACGGGCATGAGTGCAGAAACGCGCATCGTTGATAAGCTCCTAATTCGTGATTGACGCAACTTTCTTTCGGCCGATGGCGATGAGGCTTTGTCCGATCGGTACCGTCACCCGGTCCTCTATCGCTGCCGCAATCGGGACGACGAGGCGGTCATAAAGTCTCGTCTCCGGTGTGCCAATGGAGGTTCGACGCAACACCTTGCCGGCGACGAACCAGGGAAGAATGCCGGGCAGATTCATGTACCCGAGCCTTTCGATGTGCCAGCCCGCCGTCTCGACGCGCTGTCGAAGCGATGTCCTGGTGTAGCGCCGAAAATGCTCGAAGGCCGTGTCGAGGGAGCCAAAAATGGCAGGCACAGCGGGAACAAACAACAGCATTGTTCCACCGGGATGAGCTTTCTCCCAGGCTTCTCGCAGAAATTCATCGTCGCGCTCGATGTGCTCGAGGACGTTCACCGCCACCAGGGTATCTGCGGAGTTCGCCGGTGCGTGCTTGAGGTATCCCTTGACCGCTGAAGCTCTGGGGTCCCTCGCAAGACGCCGGGAAAGAGTCGGAAAGTTGTTCTCGCTCGGCTCGATCGCGACAAGCCGCTGGACCTGTGGGAGCGTGAGCAGAAATTCGGAAAAGGTCCCTGTTCCCGCGCCAATCTCGACTACATGCGCGCCGACGAACGGGGAGAATCTTCTCAGCAGCCACCCGTAATAATTGCGCGCATCGGCAAGACCTTCGAGCTCCGAGCCGGAATAAACGAAGTCCGGGGTGTGCAATTATTCCGTGTCAGCAGTTGGATGGCAGTCCGCAGTGCGTCGTTACGCTCTTCGCACGCTTTCGCTGCGCAAATCGTCCTCGTGACTCGAAGTGCCGTGCGGATGAAAATCGGGGACGAGGGTCTGGAGCAGCTTTCGGATATCATCCTCGGGCCGACCGATGTCGGTTGCCTTGGTGAGCGCCTCGATGCGCCTTACCGTGCCGTCGGCGAGCAACCCGTTTCGCGCACGCAGAACTTTCGGATGATCCGTTGGAAGCACATTCTCGGCCGTGAAGAACATCTCTTCGTACAGCTTCTCGCCGGGGCGCACGCCAGTGAACGTGATCTCGATGTCCGTACCGACCTCGAGACCCGACAGGCGGATGAGATCAGTAGCAATGTCCACCACGCGAATCTGCTCACCCATGTCGAGCACGAACACCTCACCGCCACGCCCGAGCGCACCAGCCTGGAGAACGAGCTGCACCGCTTCTGGGATCGTCATGAAGTAGCGACGCATCTCGGGGTGCGTGACCGTCACGGGGCCACCAGAGCGAATCTGCCGAAGGAACGTGGGAACAACGCTGCCGCGACTGCCGAGGACATTCCCGAAACGCACCGAAACGAAATTGCGGTGATGCTTTGTCGCGGCGTGCTGCACGAGCTGCTCGGCAATTCTCTTCGTCGCGCCCATAACGCTCGTTGGGCGGACGGCCTTGTCAGTCGAGATGAACACGAAATGCTGCACATTCGTCTCGATGGCGGCGTCGACAACGTTCTTCGTGCCTGAAACATTATTCGTCACGGCTTCGAGGACGTTGTCCTCCATCAGGGGAACGTGCTTGTGGGCGGCGGCGTGAAAGACCGCGTGAGGCCGCTGCTGCTGGAAGATGTGGAAAATTCGGTTGCGGTCACGAACATCCGCGATCACCGGCATGATGTCGACGTCCGGAAAGCTGAGCGACAGCTCCTGGAAGATGTCAAAGATCGAGTTCTCGCCGTGTCCAAGGAGAACGAGCTTGGACGGCGCAAGCCGCGCGAGCTGACGACACAGCTCGCTGCCGATGGATCCGCCGGCGCCCGTGATGAGAACGGTCTCGCTCGTCGCAAGCTCGGCGACCGCGGCCAGATCCGTCTCTACGGCGTCGCGGCGCAGCAGGTCCTGAATCTCCACCTCTCGCAGGCCTGTAGCATTTCCCTGGCGCGAGATGATCTCGGGCAGACTCGGAACGGTTCGCGTCGGGATGCCGCAGCTCAACGCGGCGCGGACGACCTGCCGTATGACAGTCCCCGGAGCCGATGGCATTGCGATGATGATCTCGGCGACACCGAAGCGCTCGACGATCTCGGGGATATGCGCGAGCGGGCCAAAAACCGGGAGGCCTGCGAGCATGTGTCCGTGCTTCGATGCGTCGCTGTCAACGAACCCGATCGGCTCGAGTCCAAGCTGTGAGGAGGCGAACAGCTCCTTGACTACAAGCTTTCCGGCGTCCCCGGCTCCGGCGATCAGAACCCGCTTGCCGCTCTCGTAGTGGCGGCGGCGGAGCGAGCCCTGGCGCGTTACGCGCACCATGAGCCGCGGCAACGCGATCAGTGCGCCCGTGAGAAGCGTGTCGATGAATACGACGGAGAACGGAACACGCGTCTCCGTGAGGTTGAACACTGGAAGGATTATTATGCCCACCAGTCCGGCAACGACGCCTCCGCCAAACGCCGCGACGGCAATTGGCTTCAGCTCACCGACGCTCGCATGTCGCCACAAACGCCGATACATGCCCGCGGCGTAAAAGATCGCCAGGCGGAGCGGTATCGATAGCAGGAGGTAGAGGGAGACGAGTCGAAGATTCTGACTTATCCAGCTCGCTTCCTCGAATCTTACGAGGAAGGCGACGAGCGGCGCCAGAATGACCGCGAGCGCATCGGCGACGAAGAGATGCCTGTTACGGAGTGACTTCAGCGTCAAAGGTATTACGTGCCGGCGAAGGTCATTGTCAAAGGAATATCACGCACTCCGACTTCCCCGGTTAGGTGGGCAAGGCAAAGGACATGCCGCGTCCAATCTATGCGGAAGTGGCGGACGCACAACCCGGATGTCACATATTGACCGATACTTACATCGTCCCGGCTACTCAATATGACGATTGACCTACGCCAGCACCGATGTGACATTACTCCGGCTTTCCCATTACCGTTCAATAATCATGCTGGCCGCCCGTCCGGCGCCGAGCAGTCGATGACAATCGCGGATCAGCACCGCACTCCAACCACATGAAGACTGCGCTAATTACCGGAGTCACGGGACAGGACGGCGCCTACCTTGCCAGACTGCTGCTCGCCAAGGGCTACATGGTACACGGCGTCAAGCGCCGCGCCTCCCAGTTCAACACACAGCGAGTAGATGGCATCTACGCCGAGCCGCAGGATGTCCAGTCGCGGTTCGTCATGCATTACGGCGACCTCACCGACTCGACGAACCTGATCCGCATTGTTCAGGAGACCCAGCCGGACGAGATATACAATCTTGCCGCCCAGAGCCACGTCCAGGTGTCTTTCGAGACACCCGAGTACACGGGAAACGCCGATGGTCTTGGAACGCTGCGACTGCTGGAAGCGCTCCGCATCCTGGGAATGCTCGGGCGCGTGCGGTTCTATCAGGCATCGACCTCGGAGATGTTCGGGAAGGTGCAGTCTGTTCCGCAGTCCGAGACTACTCCGTTCTATCCGAGGTCCCCTTACGGTGTCGCAAAGCTCTACGCGCACTGGATAACGGTGAATTACCGGGAGGCGTACGGCGTTCATGCTTCGAGCGGCATACTGTTCAATCACGAGTCGCCGATCAGGGGCGAGACCTTCGTCACTCGCAAGATCACGATGGCCGCCGCCCGCATTCGCGAGGGGCAGCAGGACAAGCTCTATCTGGGGAACCTCCACGCCAGGCGCGACTGGGGATTTGCCGGAGATTATGTGGAGGGCATGTGGCGGATGGTGCAGGATGACACGCCCGGTGACTATGTCCTGGCCACGGGCGAGGCTCACACTGTCCGGGATTTCTGCCGACTCGCGTTCGCCCGTGCGGGGATGGACATCGAATTCCGCGGGAGCGGCAC
>JALYJX010000043.1:0-14386 GCA_030775065.1 Gemmatimonadota bacterium
CAGGAAAACCATCAGTCACAAGCCGGGATACGCGCCAGCGCTCGAGCGGCTCGAGCTGGCTTATTATCGAATTGGTGAGTTCGATCGCGCTCTCGAGACGAGAGCATCGAGACTTCGGCTCGCCGGCCACGGCGAGCGCGCAGACGTTCTCGAGCGCGATGCCGCCGAGTCAGGTTTTCCCGAAGCGCGACTTCGCGACGTCAGAAGAGAGCTCGAGCAGCTCCTGGGTGAAGCGGAAAGGAATGATCCGTTTGTCGAGTACTTCAGCAGCCGCAGTCCCGCCGATTGCATCGTCAACGCGTATGCCGAGCTGGGAGAGTGGAGTAAAGCCATGGACTGGATCGAGCGCGCTTACCAGCGGAGACCCGGCCGACTTCGCAGAATGCTGACCGATCATCCTTACGACCGTCGCGGGCTCGCCGTGGATCCGCGTTACGCCCGTCTCCTGAGAGTGGCGGGCCTCGAGGAACTGCTCTAAGCGGCGAAAGTCGCGATATTTCGGTATGCCAACGACGCTCGAAGCTCCGCGAGACGAAAAGCGCGAGCCGGACATTCACACATTCGAGCACCACTGGCAGGACGAAGCCGACGCGGCTTACCTCTATCGCATACTGGCCGCGGCCGAGCCGGATCAGCACAAGAGGGACATCTATTCCCGCCTCGCGGAAGTCGAGGATCGCCACGTAGTCGTCTGGGGCGATCTGATGACCAGCCATGGTCATCCCCCGAAAGAGTTCGAGCCGAGCGGACGCGCGAAGCTTCTGGCGCGAATCGGAAAGGTGTTCGGGCCGGGATTTCTTCTCCCAATGCTGCTTCAGGAGGAAGGACGCGAGGTGAAAGCGTACCTCGACATGCACCGCGCGACTCCGCTTGGTGCTCCCGGCGGTGGCGAAGCTCTCACGCTGGCGAAGGAATCGGCAGAGCATGCCACCACTCTCGCGGGGATTGCCGGAAAAAGCGGTGAGCCATGGCATCGCACGGAATCGGGCGGGTTCCTGCGGAACGTCGTGTACGGTTTCAACGACGGACTCACCGCCAACTTCGGACTGGTCGCGGGAGTGATCGGCGCCGCCGCCACTGCGGATCAGCACGCTGCGGTAGTCGTCGCGGGAGTCGCGGGCGCGATCGCGGATGCGTTCTCGATGGGCTCGAGTGGATATCTCGCCGCGAAGAGCGAGCAGGAAGTATACGACTACGAGATTGCGATGGAGAAGGACGAGATCGCGCTCATGCCGGAGATCGAGCGCGATGAGCTCGCGCTGATTTATGAAGCGAAAGGGATGGACCGCGACCAGGCGAACACTCTCGCGACGCAGATCATGGCTGATCCCGCACGTATGCTCCAGGAGCAGGTGCAGGAAGAGCTGAAGATCGGTGAGCAGACGATCTCACCGTTTCGCGAGGGATGGGTGACTGGTCTGGCGACCGCGTTCGGTGCGGTAATCCCTGTCTTTCCATTCTTTTTCACGAGCGGAAGGCTGGCGATTCTGATTTCGTTCAGCGTCTCGATGCTTTCACACTTTCTGGTGGGGGCCGCCCGATCCGTGTTTACCGGCCGGAGCGTTATCCGGTCCGGGCTCGATATGTTTGTCGTCGGTCTTGGCGTCGCGATTGTGGGTTACTACGTCGGTGATATCGTAGGCGGACTCTTCTGAACGTCGCCATTTTCGGCGCAACCGGAATGATCGGGCAGGGCGTGCTTCGTGGTCGCTTCCGTTGCAGCTGAGCACTCCGCCAAGGGCTAACCGACAAGATTCAACAACCGCCCCGGAACGAAGATGATTTTCCTCGGCACTGGCCCGCTCAGGAACTTCGAGATCGACGCCTCGGCGAGCGCGGCCGCGACCGCTTCGTCCTGCCCGATATCACGCGCCACGTTCACCTTGCCGCGCGTCTTGCCGTTGACCTGAATCACGAGATCCAATCGCTCGTCCGCGACCAGCGCGGGGTCGAATGCGGGCCATCCCGCGTCGAAGACGCTTTCGGTATGGCCGAGCCTTTCCCACAGCTCTTCGGCGATGTGCGGAGCAAATGGCGCAACGAGCTGGACGATCGGCTCGACTTCTTCACGTGTTGGCGTGCGCTCGCCGCGGCGGAGAACGTTCATGTACTCCATCATCGCCGCAATCGCGGTGTTGTAGCTCAGGCGCGGAATGTCGTCGCCTACTTTCTTTATCGTCTGATGCAGCTTGCGCGCGACCTCGGCCGAATCCGGCGCCGGCGCGAGCCCGCCTTCCTGATCAACGGCCGTGAGAACAGACGCCCACAGGCGGTCGAGGAAGCGCTTCACCCCCGAGATGCTTGCATCGCGGAAATCGCCACCTTCCTCGAACGGTCCGAGGAACATGAGATATCCGCGGAAGGCGTCGGCGCCCCAGGTAGCGATGTACTCGTCGGGAATCACGACGTTGCCCCTGCTCTTCGACATCTTCGCGCCGTTCCGGATGATGAGACCGTGGGCTCGGAATTTCGCGTAGGGCTCCTCGAAATCGAGGTAAGCCATGTCGTGGAGGACCATCGTCACGAAGCGCGAGTAGAGCAGGTGCAGGACGGCGTGCTCGTTTCCGCCGATGTAGGTGTCGACCGGCAGCCACTTCTTGGTTAGATTGTTATCGAACGGGACGTCGTCAATTCCGACGCTCGGATAACGCAGGAAGTACCAGGCGCTGTCGAGGAAAGTGTCCGATACGTCGGTCTCCCGCCGCCCCTTCGCTCCGCACCGCGGGCAGGGCACGTGATACCACTCCTCGTGGCGCGCCAGGGGCGACACCCCCGAATCATCCGGCTTGAAATCCTCGATCTGAGGGAGCACTACCGGCAGGTCCTTTTCGGGAACCGGCACTGGTCCGCAGACATCACAGTAGATGATCGGGATGGGCGGCCCCCAGTACCTCTGACGCGATATGCACCAGTCGTGCAACCGGTAGTTCACGATCGGCCTGGCCGCGCCTTTTTTCGCGAGCATCTCGACGATCGCGCGCTTCCCTTCCTCGACGCCCAGCCCGTTAAACGGACCTGAATTCACCAGCGTCGCACCTTCCGCTCCCGTGAATGGCGAGGAAAAGTCCGCGTTCGGATCGTCGCCCTCTGCACAGACGACACGCACGACGGGGAGCCCGAACAGCATCGCGAACTCGAAGTCGCGGTCGTCGTGCCCGGGCACAGCCATGATCGCGCCGGTGCCGTACTCCATGAGCACGTAATCCGCGATCCAGACGGGAATTTTCTCCCCCTTTCCCGGATGGATCGCGTATGAGCCGGTGAAGACGCCGGTCTTTTCGGTGCTCGTCTTTCTCGTGACGAGATCCTGTTTTGCCGTCCGCTCCAGGTAAGCTTCGACATCCGCGCGATGATCGGGCGTCGTCAGCTTGCCGACGAGCGGATTCTCCGGTGCGAGCACCATGTACGTGGCGCCGAACACGGTGTCGGGACGCGTCGTGAACACGCGGATCTCCTCGGCACCGGCCGTCGTCGTCACCGGGAACACGATCTCCGCGCCCTCCGAGCGACCTATCCAGTTTCGCTGCGCGGTTTTCGTGCTCTCCGACCAATCCAGATGGTCGAGATTCGCGAGAAGCCTCGGCGCGTATTCGCTGATCTTGAAGAACCACTGCGAGAGCAGACGCTGCTCTACAGGTGTGTCGCATCGCTCGCACCTGCCGCCGACCACCTGCTCGTTTGCAAGCACGGTCTTGCAGCTCGGACACCAGTTCACGGCTGCCTGCTTCTTGTAGGCCAGGCCCCTTTTCAGCAGCTGCAGGAAGACCCACTGCGTCCACTTGTAGTACGCGGAGTCTGTTGTGGCCAGAGAATGCGACCAGTCGATCATCAGCCCGGCGCGCTTAACCTGCCGCTCGAAGTTGGCGATGTTCTGCGGGATAAGCGTGCTGGGATGCCTGCCGACGCTCAGGGCATAATTCTCGGAATGGATGCCGAACGCGTCGTACCCGAACGGCTCGAAGACGTTGTGTCCCTGGAGCCTTTGGAATCGTCCATATATGTCGTTGCCAACGAAGGCGAAAAGGTTGCCCACATGGAGCCCTTCCGCCGACGGGTACGGGAACATCATGAGGGCGTAATACGGGTCGGCTGCGCCGCGGATGTCCGTGGCGTTGGTGCCGCGATCACGCCATCGCTGCTGCCATTTCCCCTCGATCTCCTGGGGATCGTACTCTTCGGGGCGCTCGCCGTTGACGCGATGGTCCATCGGTACAAAGTAGCGTGCCCGTAAAGCAGTTTCACCTTCGAGACCGGCTTCTTCAGATGCATCCTCAGTTTCCGCAGACGGAGGCGCACCACCGCCCGACTCCAACGTGGGACGGAATTCCAGCCGTCGAGGTCAAGGCGGGCGGCTTCTTCTCGCCAATGCTCGGCATGCTCCAGAGCCGGGCGGCAGTTGTGATGGTGCTCTCACTGGCTGTCTTTCACATCGGCATCGCATGGTTCGTCTACCGGCTTTTCCAGGTTCTTTCTCCGGAAGTGAGGCGGGCGTTCCTGGCCTCGAGCGAAGTGCAATCCACACTCATGTTTGGCGCGGTGTGGGTTCTGGGGCTGCTGCTCCTCGCGTGGCTGTTTGTCCTGCGTCTCATCGAGCAGCAGGTTACCAGGCCGGTCGCCGAGCTCGCACGTTTGTCCGAAGCGGTTGCAAGCGGCGAGCTGTCGGTTCCGTTCACGCCGTCGCACGTCAACAGCGAAGTGGGACGGCTGAGCCGTGCAACTTCGGGAATGATCGTCGCACTCCGCAGGCTCGCCGGCACGATGCGGTCTTCGGCGCGTGACACCACGACGCTTTCTGCTCAGATCACGGCTGCATCAGAGAGCGTAGCCGAGGCAGCGCAGCAGACTGCGGCGACGTCGAGCTCCCTGAGCAGGGAATCGAGCCACATGGCGCGCACGATCAAGGAGATTGCGGACGATGCCGCGAAGCTCGAGGAGATCTCTGTCCTGCTCCGCGGAAGGGCGCAGGAGAATCTGCGTCGGGAGCGTCGGCTGCGGACACTGGCGCAGGAGAATCGCGCCCGCCTCGACGACAGCTCGCGCGCGCTGGAGCTTCTCACTACCGATGCGCGAGCCAGTGCCGAGTCGATCGAAGCGCTGGCCATCGCCGTGGACGAGATTCGCGCATTTCTCACGCTGGTGCAGAAGATCTCCCGTCAGTCGAAGCTTCTCGCGCTGAATGCGGCAATGGAAGCCGCGCGGGCGGGCGAGCAGGGAGAAGGATTTGGAATCGTTGCGGATGAAGTGCGACGCCTGGCCGCCGATTCGGCCGAGGCGGCGCAGCGCACCGATCTTCTCGCGCGGGCGATGATGGAGCGTGTCAGCCGCTCACGCGAGTCTGCTGCCCGAACACTCGGCACTCTCCAGACCGTGAACGATGCGACGAGTCACGGGCGCCAGTCGTTCATGCAGGTGGAGCAGGGCGTGATCGACGCGGAAAAATGGAGCGCCTCGATCGAAACGGCTGTCGAGGAGTCGAACCATCTCGTGGTGGACATGACGCAGCGGCTCGATAATCTGGCCCTCGGAACCCAGGGGTTCGCGAGCGCGATGCATCAGGTCGCAACCGCCAGCGAGGAGCAAAGCGACAGCATCGACAAGATTGCGGGCGCGGCGAGCTCGCTTTCGTCAGCCGCGCGACGGGTCGCTCAGCTCGTCGGAACGTTCAAGCTTGGCGACACACCGCCGCGGGGGATGCCGGCCGTTCAGAGCTCCTGAACATGAACGGTGAGTCGACCAGACGCGCGCCGGCCGCGTCGGCCACGGCGAACTGGAACCCCGAGTATGCGGTTGCGCCGCCAAAGCGTCCGTCCTTCGCCAGCGCGTAAAAGCTGAGATCGAATCGCGGGCGCCCGCGGTCATCGAGCAGCCGTTTCTCCGTCATGGCAATCACGCGCTCGATTGTCTTGAGGCAGGCTGCCTCCGGCGACAGTCCCTGCCGCATCAGCTCGATAATGAGAAATGCGCCGCAGACCTTGATGTTCGCTTCACCGCGCCCGGTTGACCCCGCTGCTCCAACTGTGTTGTCGCAGTACTGACCTGCCCCGATAATGGCCGAGTCGCCAACGCGACCCGGAATCTTCCACGAGCGTCCGCTCGTTGTGACAACCGACGAAATGTCACCCGCTGAGTTCACCGCATTCATGTTGATGGTTCCGGTCGTGAACTTGATTTGAACGGGATCGGTGTGATCGAGCCACATATCGTCGTTGTTGAGACACGCCTTCCACTTGAGCCAGTCCTGCCGGCTCTTCTCCGTGAGGAGGTTCTGTTCCTTGAACCCCATCGACAGCGCGAACTTCTTCGCTCCTGCCCCGACGAGCATGATGTGATCCGTGTAGTCCATCACTGCCTTGGCGACGAGCGAAGCCGGCGCAATGTCCTCCAGAGCAGCGACCGCACCCGCGCGCTTTGTTGGTCCGTGCATGCAGCATGCGTCGAGCTGCACGACGCCATCTTCGTTGGGCAGCCCGCCGAGGCCAACCGACTGATCCGTTGGGTCGAGCTCCTGGATGTTCACGCCGGCGATGATTGCATCGAGAGTGTCGGCGTTGTTGCGGGTGATCATGTCGTACGCTCTGGCGACGCCACGAATCCCATTAGCAGAGGCGATCACAACTGGCCGGCCTGCAAACGCAGCGGGCACTGGAGGCTGCCGCTCAGTAACAGAGACGAACGTCGACGCGGAGAGCGGCCTGGAGAGTGTCATGCTCGCGGCCGCTGCTGCGCCTGCACCGAGGAATTCGCGACGGGAGATTGTCATTTTCGTGCGTCGAAGGTGGGGTGGGTCGGTTTCGCATAACGTAATCCGCGAGTGTAGCTTCACGCGAACGATGACTGATCAGCTACGCGGCGCAGACAACCCGGATTCGCCCGGCCGGTCCGAGCCGGCCCAACATCACCCCGCTACCCGACGTGAGCGGGACCTGCTCGGCGAGCGCGAAGTGCCGAGCACCGCGCTCTACGGAGTGCAGACACTGCGCGCGATGGAGAATTTCGCGATCAGCGGAGTGGAGCTGCACGAATTCCCCACGCTGATCGCAGCGACGGCGGCGGTGAAGGAGGCTGCGGCCGAAGCCAACCGCGAGCTGGGACTGCTCGACGACGAGACTGCCGATGCAATCGTCGGCGCGTGCCGCGAAATCAGGAACGGACGACACCACGAGCATTTTCGCGTGGACATGATTCAGGGTGGCGCCGGCACCTCGACGAACATGAATGCAAACGAGGTGATCGCCAACCGCGCGCTGGAGCTGCTCGGGCATCCGCGCGGCAGCTACGACATCGTGAGCCCGAACTCGCACGTAAACCTCAGCCAGTCCACGAATGACGTGTACCCGACGGCGGTGAAGCTGGCGATGCACTCGAGCATCGATCAGCTCCGGTCGGCGATGGGCGCGCTGGCCGGAGCGTTTCTCGTGAAGGGCGAGGAATTCGCGCCGTATCTCAAGATGGGCCGCACTCAGCTTCAGGACGCGGTTCCCATGACGCTCGGCCAGGAGTTCACGGCCTTCGCGCACACGATTCTCGAGGATGTCGACCGTTTGGGTGAAGCGCAGATGCTGATTCGCGAGATCAATATGGGCGCTACGGCAATAGGCACGGGCATCAACGCACCGCCCGGGTACGCCGAGAATGTTCGACTACATCTCTCAAGGGTCACCGGAGTCGAGCTCATCACCGCTCCCGATCTGGTCGAGGCGACGTCGGATACCGGAGTGTTCGTTCAGCTCTCGGGGGTTCTGAAGCGATGCGCAGTGAAGCTGTCGAAGATCTGCAACGATCTTCGGCTTCTGAGCTCCGGCCCACGCGCAGGTTTCGGCGAGATCAACCTTCCGCCGATGCAGCCCGGCTCATCCATAATGCCGGGTAAGGTCAACCCGGTGATTCCCGAGGTCGTCAACCAGGTGTGCTTCGACGTCATCGGCGGAGACATCACCGTTACGATGGCAGCCGAAGCCGGGCAGCTTCAGCTGAATGTATTCGAGCCCATAATTGCATATCGGCTGTTGCGCGGCATGATCATCCTGACGCGTGCCTGCGACGTTCTGCGAGTGCGGTGCATCAGTGGAATCACCGCCAATCCCGAGCGAATGCGCCATTTCGTCGAGCATTCGATCGGCATCGTCACCGCCCTTGTTCCGGTGCTCGGATACGAGAAGGCCACGGAAATAGCAAAGGAGGCGCTGGAGAGCGGGCGGGGAGTCTACGACCTCGTCTGTGATCGCGGGCTGATGACTCGCGAGGAGCTCGACCGCGTGCTGAATCCCGATACGATGACGCATCCGCAGCAGGCCTCCGATACCCTCCCGGTATAGTTGGGCAGGCGTTAGCTTGTAGCTGTTTTTCCACCCTGAGCTCAGCGCGACGCCGAGCTGCGTCGCGTGCTCCGACACGAAGGCTAAAGGATCCGGAATGAGAGGGAATTTCCGCCTGCGGCGACTGGCATCGTATGGCATGATGGCCGTGCTTGCGCTGACACTCGCGGCTTGCGAGCAATCGCATCCGAATACGACGTTCACTCCGCATTCGGATTACGGGCGCGAGATCGATTTTCTCTGGGACCGGCTGCTGCTCCTCGGCACCATCGTTTTCGTGCTCGTGGAAGCCGGACTGATCTACATCATGATCCGGTACCGGAAGCGCGAGACCGATGAGCGGCCGCCGCAGACTCACGGCAACGTCGTGGTCGAGATCATCTGGACACTCATTCCAGCGTTCATTCTGCTGTTCATCGCCGTGCCCACTGTGCGTACGGTCTTCAAGACGCAGGCGAAAGCGGTTGCCGGGGCGCTGGAGATCGAAGTCATCGGACATCAGTGGTGGTGGGAATTCCGCTATCCCGAGTACAACATCACCACTGCCAACGAGATTTATCTGCCGACGGGCCGGACGGTGAACTTCAAGCTCACGTCGGTAGACGTGATTCACTCCTTCTGGATTCCACAGCTTGGCGGTAAGCGCGACGCCGTCACCAACCGCGTCAATTACATCTGGCTCACTCCGGACTCGACGATGGAGCCCTCGGAGTGGAACGGATTCTGTACCGAGTACTGCGGAACGTCGCATGCGAATATGCGCTTCCGCGCGTACACTGTTAAACCCGATCAGTTTGCGAGCTGGGTGGCGAGTCAGCGCGCGCCTGCTGTGTTCGGCGCCGTTGCAATGGGCCCGCCGCGCGCCGGCCCGCCAACTCCCGTCGCTGAAGGAGGGCCCGCTATCAGACCCGGCGCACTCGCTCCTACGCCACCCACTCCGCGCGCTGACAGCGTAGTCACATCTCCCGTGGTTACAGTCACGCAGGCCGGCTACATCTTCCCGAGAAATCAGCCCGAGTTCGAGTACGCGAAGCCCAAAACACCGATTCCCGGAGGGCTGACCTTCACGCGTGGTCTCACTGGAAATGCTCACCGAGGGCGGCAGATTTTTTCAACGAGTGCATGCATTGGGTGTCACGCGATAGTCGGGAATCCGGCGGCGATGGGCAACATTGGGCCGAACCTGACGCACTTCGGGTCGCGCAGCACGATCGGTGCGGGAACCTTCCCAAATACGCCGGCGTATCTCGCGCTCTGGTTAAAAAATGCGCGTCTGATGAAACCGGGGGTCCTCATGCCGACGCTCGGCATGAACGAGTACGATCCGGTTCTCAAGACGCGCGTCACCAAGGCGCAGGGCGGACTCGACGATCAGCAGATTGCTGACATCGTTGCTTACCTCTGGGCGCTGAAGTAGAGGAATATCGGATGGCATCGACAGCAATTCCCACCCAGGCACCTCCCTACACTGCTACTCCGTACCAGGAGAAAGGCGGGGTCTGGAGCTGGCTCACGACGGTGGATCACAAGCGGATAGGACTGCTCTACCTCTATACCGCTCTCGCATTCTTCCTCATCGGCGGCCTCGAGGCGGTGCTGCTGCGGATCCAGCTTCAGGGCCCCAACAAGGATTTCATCTCGGCTGAGATGTACAACCAGCTGTTCACGATGCACGGCACGACGATGATCTTCCTCGCGATCATGCCGTTGTCGGCGGCGTTCTTCAACTTCCTGATTCCGCTGCAGATCGGCGCGCGCGACGTGGCGTTCCCCCGCCTCAACGCTTTCAGCTACTGGGTGTACCTGTTCGGCGGAATCTTCATCACGCTCCCGATCTTCTTCCAAGTCGCGCCGGACGGCGGCTGGTTCGGCTACACGCCGCTCACGACGAGAGATTTCTCGCAGGGAGTCAACATCGACTTCTGGGTGATCGGCCTTCAGATACTCGGCATCTCGTCACTGGCCGCAGCGTTCAACTTCATAACGACGATCATCAATCTCCGCGCGCCCGGCATGACTCTCATGCGCATGCCGATGTTCACGTGGATGTCGTTCGTTGTGATGTTCCTGCTCATCCTTGCGTTCCCGGTCATCACGATTGCGCTCGTCTTTCTGCTTTTCGATCGCTTCTTCGACACGAACTTCTACTCGATAACCGCGGGCGCCGATCCACTGCTGTGGCAGCACCTGTTCTGGATCTTCGGACACCCCGAGGTCTACATCCTCATTCTCCCGGCATTCGGCCTCGTCTCGGAGGTCCTGCCGACGTATTCCGGCAAGCCGCTGTTCGGCTATCCGGTGATGGTGTACTCGGGGATCATCATCGGGGTGCTCGGGTTCGGTGTCTGGGCGCACCACATGTTCGCGGTGGGAATGGGGCCGATCGCGGACAGTGTGTTCGCACTCTCGACTCTGCTCATCGGTATTCCGACGGGAGTGAAGATATTCAACTGGATGGCGACGATGGCCCAGGGGTCCATCCGCTTCACGACCGCGATGAATTTCGGGATCGGCCTTGTCGCGCTGTTCACGATCGGCGGAATCTCCGGTGTGATGCATGCCTCGCCCCCTGCCGACCTCCAGCAGACGGACACGTACTTCATCGTCGCGCACTTCCATTACGTGCTGTTCGGCGGCTCGATCATGGGAATCTTCGCGGGCATCTACCACTACTTTCCGAAGATCACCGGCCGCTTGATGAACGAGCGACTCGGCCAATGGCATTTCTGGCTCAACTTCATCGCGATGAACCTGACGTTCTTCCCGATGCACTTCGCGGGAATGCTCGGCATGCCACGCCGGATTTACACGTACGACGCCGGCCAGGGCTGGGACAGCTATAACCTGATGTCCAGCATCGGCGCGTATATGCTGTTCGTCGCAACGGCGATCTTCGTCTACAACTTCTTCGTAAGCCGCAAGCGCGGCGCGATCGGCGGACCGAATCCGTGGCACGCCGGGACCCTCGAGTGGAGCATCCCGTCGCCCCCGCCAGAGTACAACTTCGCGAAGCTTCCGATCGTCAGCTCCCGCTACCCGCTGTGGGAGGGAAATGAGGAGGATCTCGAGAGCGCGCGCATCAACTCACAGGAAGGAAAGAGCGCTGACGAGATGGGAATCATTCTTCCTTATCCCACCATCAAGCCGCTGATCGTAGCGGCCGGCCTCGTCGTCATGTTCTGCGGACTGATGACCACCAAAGCATTGATATTCATCGGCGCAGCGATCCTCGTCGTCGGACTCTACACCTGGCTTCTGAGCCCACTCGAGCCGGAGCACCACTGAGCCGATGACCGCACCAGCCGCGCATCACTACACGTCAACCGGGCTCGACAGCCGGAAGATTGCGATCTGGGCCTTCATCGGCTCGGAGTGCATGCTGTTCACGTCGCTCATCTCGACGTACCTCATTTACAAGGGACGCAACAGAGTAGGACCGTACCCGCACGACGTGTGGGTGGATCCGACGACCGGCCAGCAGTTCCCCGCGATCCTGAACATTCCCGTTACGTCGGCGTCGACGTTCACGCTTCTGATGTCGTCGCTGTTCATGGTGCTCGCGCTTGCCGCGGTGCAGAACAAGAACGTCCCCAAGCATACGACAGGCGACCGGATACTCGGTTCCTCGAAGCTCTGGCTGTGGGCGACCGCTATCGCCGGCACGGTATTTCTCGGCTTCCAGGCGTTCGAGTTCACCTCATTCGTGCACGAAGGGTTGACTATCAAAACCAATCTGTTCGGCTCGTCGTTCTTCACGCTCACCGGGTTTCACGGCGCGCACGTGACCGCCGGCGTAGTCTGGCTCCTGACGCTGCTCTCGATCGATTACCGTCGAGGACTCGGGCCCGGCGACGCACTCAACGTCGACATCGCGGCATTGTACTGGCATTTCGTCGACGTCGTCTGGATTGTGATTTTCACACTCGTCTACCTGATCAAGTAGGATCCGATGGAACACGACCCAGGGCACACCGATCCGACTGCGCATCCGGCGGCGCATCCGGCGGCGCATCCGGCTGCGCATCCGGCTGAGGCGCACGAAGAGCATCACCATCCGGGCTGGTCGACCTACTGGAAGGTTGCTCTCATCCTCACTCTCATCACGATCGGCGAAGTCTGGATGTACTACATCCCCGCACTGGTCGCTTCGCGCATTTTCGTTCCACTCCTTCTGGCTCTCTCGGCGCTCAAGTTCGTGATCGTCGTCATGTTCTACATGCACCTCAAGTACGACCACAAGCTGTTCCGCGCGCTGTTCACCGGGCCGCTGTTCATCGCCGCCCTGACGCTGATTTCGCTGCTGTTCCTCTTCGGACAGCTGGTGGCAAAGCTGGGACAGTAGTGATGATGCCGGTGCTCGCGATGCTCCACCCTTTCACCCAGTTCGGGTGGATGGAGTGGTCGCTTCATCCTAGCACAGTCGTCGGCCTCGGCGCCCTGGCGGGACTCTATCTCTGGCGCAGCCGTTATGCCCCGCCAGGGGAAGCTCTGAGCGGCCCCCGGAAAATTTCATTCTTCGCCGCGTTGTTCGTGATTTTCGCTTCGCTCAACGGGCCTCTTCATGATTTGAGCGACGATTATCTGTTCAGCGCACACATGGTGCAGCATCTGCTGCTGACCCTGGCCATGCCGCCGCTCCTGATGGCGGGAATTCCGGGGTGGATGCTGCGGCCTCTCCTAAAAAATCCCGCAATCGCCGGCATTGCGCGGAAGATGACGAAGCCTGTCGTGTGCTACACGATTTTCAACGTCGTCATCGCGGCCTGGCACATTCCAGTTTTCTACAACTCCGCGATGGCCAGCCACAACATTCACATCGTCGAGCATCTCATGTTCATGGCGGCGGCTGTGCTGATGTGGTGGCCGCTGATGAGCCCGCTGCCGGAGCTGCCGCGGCTCGCGTATCCGGGTCAGATGCTGTACTGCTTCCTGATGAGCATTCCGATGTCGATCATCGCCGTCTACATCACTATGGCCGACCGGGTGCTGTATCCCGCCTACTCGGCGGCCCCGCGGGTCTCGCCGCTCTCACCGATGGACGACCAGATGCTGGGGGGGCTGATAATGTGGGTGCCGGGCGGATTGATCTTTGCCGTTATCATGACCGTCGTGTTCTTCAGGTGGGTAGCGCGCGGCGACGACAGCACTGCCGGCGCACAGGTGGACTGGAAGCCGCGGGCCGTTTAGCAGAAGAACCGGCACGAGCGGTCACCCTGGGAGACAAATAATGGAATGGGTAACAGATCCGACGGTCTGGCTCGGCCTTCTAACCCTGGTCGCGCTGGAGATCGTCCTCGGCATTGACAACCTGATTTTTATCGCGATTCTGGCGGACAAGCTGCCGCCCGAGCGCCGCGATCGCGCCCGAATAATCGGACTCGCGTTGGCGCTCGTCATGCGTCTCGGGCTGCTCGCCAGCATTTCCTGGGTGATGTCGCTGACCACACCGCTCTTCACGGTCTTCGCGTTGGCGATTTCCTGGCGGGACGTCATCCTCATCGCGGGCGGCGCCTTCCTGATTGTCAAGGCGACGACCGAGATTCACGACCGGCTCGAGGCCCAGTCGCACGATCACGAGGCCACCCAGGTCTATGCGTCTTTCTGGCCGGTGGTGGCCCAGATCGTCGTGCTCGACGCTGTGTTCTCGCTGGATTCGGTTATCACCGCGATCGGCATGGTCGAGGAGCTGTACGTGATGATGGCTGCGGTCGTGATTGCCGTGATCGTCATGCTTTTCGCGAGCAGACCGCTGACGAGGGTCGTCAACGCCCATCCATCCCTGATCATCCTCTGTCTTGGTTTCCTTCTGATGGTGGGCATGGTGCTCGTGGCCGACGGCTTCGGCTTTCACATTCCGAAGGGTTACCTCTACGCCGCGATCGGGTTCTCAGTCGCGATCGAGACGTTCAACCAGCTGGCGCTTCGAAACCGCCGCAAGCTGGCAGCGTCCACCCCACAGCGGCAACACATCGCGGATTTGGTGTTGCGGCTTCTGGGCGGTGTTCCAGTCAGCGCGCCCACTACTGAAAACGCTCGCGTGGGCGCATCGGGTGTAGCGGATGCGGCGCCGG
>JALYJX010000043.1:14396-15054 GCA_030775065.1 Gemmatimonadota bacterium
AGCACGTCTTCGCTCCGCTCGAAAAGCGGATGGTGCAGGGCGTTCTCGCGCTCGCCAGCCGCCCGGTGCAAACGATCATGACGCCGCGGCAAGAGGTGTTCTGGATCGATGCGGAGGATTCCCGAGAAGCCATTCTGACCACCGTGCGACAGAGCCCTCACCGGCAGTTTATTGTAAGCCGCGGGACGATTGACCAGGTGGCAGGCACCGCCCGCAAGGAAGACATTCTCGAGGCGTGTCTTGCCGATACGTCGTTCGACTTGACGGCAGCGCTTCGTCAACCGACAACGCTGACTGCGGGCGCGTCGATTCTCGATGCCCTCAATCTCTTCCGGGGAAGGCCGATCGAGATTGCCCTGGTGGTCGATGAGTCCGGGGCCTTGGAGGGGATAGTCACGCAGACCGACTTGCTCGAGGCGATCGCCGGCGATCTCCCGGACGCCGAGGACGAGAAGCCGAACGTAAAGGAACTGGAGGACGACTCGCCTTAGGCGTCGGTTCCAGTCAAGGCGACGTCGATGTCGTGCTTGAGGCCGGGGTGCCTCGTCCACATGAACCAACCCATGACGGCAGTCGCAATCAGATTCGCGATGAAGATCTGGTACCACGCCAGGCTGCCGAATTCTGATTCGGTGAACAGGCCGGCCAGTCCGTAGGC
>JALYJX010000044.1 GCA_030775065.1 Gemmatimonadota bacterium
AAGAAGGACATCATTGTGACGGCCGGCGGGAAGAACATCGCGCCGCAGCCAATCGAGAACCGCGTAAAGTCGAACAAGTTCGTGACGCAGGCGGTGATGATCGGCGACAAGAGAAAGTTTGCGTCGATTCTCGTGGTTCCGAACTTCGAGCAGCTCGAGGACTGGGCGAAGAAGCGCAACATTCTCTGGACCGACCGTGCGCAGCTGATCGCGCTGCCCGACGTGCAGAAAAAGATGGAAGAGGAAGTGATGTCGCAGCTCGAGGGGCTGGCGCACTTCGAGACGCCCAAGAAGGTTGGGCTGCTCGAGAATGACTTCTCGTTAGAGCGCGGGGAGCTGACGCCGACTCAGAAGGTGAAGCGGCGCGTCGTTGACCAGCACTACAAGCAGCTGATTGATTCCCTGTATATCGAAACGGAAACGTCGGCGCGATAACACGCGTCATGCTCCGACAGCAAAGTGAGAAACTGGTTACGAGCGCGAGGCATTGATGTCTGTGGTCAGCGAGGTGACGTTTAGGATGCGGTGATCGTCACGGGGAGTCATCGTTGCCGGTAACCGCCAGATTATCAGGAAAGTTTTACGAGCGATTCGGAGACGAGATCGCCAACGAGCTGGTGGAGTGGTTCAACGCCGTGGACTCGACTTACCAGACCCAGCTGAAAGAAACCAACGACTTGAATTGGGCAAGAATGGAGGCCCGGTTCGACGTATTCGAGTCACGCATGGACGCCTTCGAGGCTCGCATCGAGGCTCGGTTCCAGAAGTTTCGTTCCGAAATGCTCCTCTGGATGTTTGCATTCTGGTCCGCGACGGTTATCCCGTTGATCGGAGTGATGCTTGCTCTCTCAGGGACCTTCCGGGGCTAGGGAGTCCGCAGTCAAGCATCTGACGCCTCGCAGGCTGCTCTCACCCTTATCCGTCACCGCCGGAGCGGCACGAGCTCTCCGATGCACTCCGCGACGACCTGATCGCTGTCACGAGCCAGCTCGTGGAAGGCCTCCGACAGCCGCGGTTGCCCGCGCAGGAGCAACCGCCCGCGCGGGCGGAGCAGTCGCGCGGCCTCGGTAAGCATGACTGGTGTCGCGTGCTTCGCGTCGAGCGCAATTCCGTCGAGGGAATGCGCCGCAAGAGGGATAGGCAAGCCTGCGTGAACCTCTGCGACAGTCTCCGAGGCGCGCGAGCGCGAAGGCGAATTGAGCACGATAATGTGCGCGCGGGTCAGCGCCGACACCGCCTGCGCGTCGCGCGCCCAGCCGCCGGCGAGCAGGGCAAGCATTCCCGGCCGCTCAAGGTTGAGCAATGCCGCGATCAAAGTGCCATCGGTCTCAGGGTCCCCATCCGGTGGGCTCTGCGATGAGGCAGGCGCCTCACCAAAAACGGCGACGCCGTCCCGAATGAAATATTCCGCGCCGCACACCGGACACCCGAGCTTTCCCTCGATGACCACCCTGGCATCCACTTGGTAGAAAGCGGCCACGAGCCAGCTGTCCTCGTGCTCGTTCGGGCAGCGCAGCAAGTCAATGAACTCGATGTGCATCTGGCGACGCGTGGAGGAGTCGCGTTACGCGCGAGAAATGCGGAGCTCGTCCACGTTCACCGGCTCGGGCTGCGTCAACGCGAACATCACCGCCCTCGCGACGTCGCCGGGATTCAGCATCTCGCTCCGCGACGGAAAGTCCGACTCTTCGCTCTCAGTATCCAAATGGTCCCACAGCGCCGTATCGACTGACGACGGCGATATCAGAGACGCGCGCACGCCGGTTCCGCGAAGGTCGGCCCGAAGCACGTAGTGCATCGCGCGAATGCCGAACTTGCCCGCCGAATACGCGGCGTTTCCGGGAAAAATCAGCCGATCACCCGTCGAGCCGATGGTCACCACGTGACCGCTTCCGCGCTGTCGCATTTCCGCCAGAAACTCGTGCATCACCAGAAAAGGCCCGATCACATTCGTCGTAATCGAGGCGATGAAGTCCTCGGGCTTCATCGCGTCAATCGGAGCAACGCGAAACAGGCCCGCATTGTTCACGATGATGTCCGGGGCTCCACCGAATTCCTTTCGCACGCGCGCCCCTGCAGCGGCGACAGATTCCCGGTCGGTGATGTCGCACTCGATGGCGATTGCGTTATCTCCGATTGCTCGCGCAACCTGATCGAGCAACGGCTTGTCTCGAGAGGCGAGCGCAACGCGTGCACCGGCCTTCGCCAGCTGTCGAGCGATCTCGGCACCGATGCCCTTCGATGCGCCGGTGACAATCGCTGTGCGTCCGGCGAGCGCGGCCATCGACGCTAGCCTGCGTGCGCCAGTCGCAGGAACTCGTCACGCGTCTTGGGATCGTCGCGGAACACCCCGCGCAGCGCCGACGTAATGGTCTTCGAGTTCTGCTTCTGAACGCCCCGCATCATCATGCAGAGGTGATACGCCTCGATCACAACGCCCACCCCAAGTGGATCGAGTATCTCGCAGATTGCCTCGGCTATCTGGTCGGTCAGCCGCTCCTGAACCTGGAGACGCTGCGCGAAAACATCGACAATGCGCGGGAGCTTGGAGAGTCCGACGATCTTCCCGTTGGGGATGTACGCCACGTGAGCCTTCCCGTAGAAGGGAAGCATGTGATGCTCGCACAGCGAATACAGCTCGATGTCGCGCACCATCACCATGTTTTCGTGCGACTCCTCGAACAGCGCGTCGCCGATCACTTTCCGCACATCCTGCTCGTAGCCCCGCGTGAGCCAGGCGAGCGAGAGCGCTACGCGCTCGGGAGTCTTGAGAAGGCCCTGGCGCTCGGGATCCTCACCCAGCAGCTCGAGCTGCCGGTAGACGATCTGTGCCATCTCCTCAGCGCTTTCCGGTGCCTCGAGTGCTTCGAGTCCTTCTGTCGCCTTGATGCGATCAAGATCCACTGTACTCGACATAGTTATTCTCTGTTTCCCAAAGGACGAGCCGGACGAGCTGCGCTGGAGCGATTGCCGGCTCGAGAATTTTCCAAAACGCGACGATGATGTTCTCCGACGTCGGGATCCGGTCGCGCATGAAGGGGACGTCGAGGTTGAAATTGCGATGGTCGACTGCGTTCACGACCTCGCGCTCGACGAGTTTCTTCAGCTTGGCCAGGTCAATTACATAACCCGTGCGCTCATCGATCGGTCCTTCGACCGATACGTCGAGAGTGTAATTGTGACCATGCCAGTTCGGGTTGTTGCACTTCCCGAAAATCGCTTCGTTCTCCGCATCGCCGAGGGACGGGTTGAATACGCGGTGAGCGGCGTTGAAGCGCAGGCGGCGGGTTACCGTTACGCGAGCCATGTGTCCTGGTGGGCGGGGCAAAAACTCCGCCGTCACGTATCAGCGGCGGCGGAGCTTAAGGTTGGGAGCGAGGAGGTTTTTTGAAGCCCTGTCGAATTTTTGAGGTCCTCACCCGGGCCTTCGTCTTCCCCTTGGCAGGGGCATGACGTCAGCCCGATTTATCGAACCCACCCGATGGACTTATCGGCTCAAAAAGTGAGCTCCCCGTCCCGCGAAGGTGTGACTTCGCACCTTCCTTAGGGCTATAATTTACGAGCGCCGCAATTCACCGTCAACGAAAACATCAATGGACCTGCTGCTGGTTGGGTCAGTCGTAATGCTCATCGTGTGGGCGGTCGTGACATTTTCCACTGAGGCGCCCGGCTACGTCCATCTGCTCCTCACGCTGGGAGTGTTCATTCTCATCTGGCGGATCACAGTGCGCTCGTCGCGCGATACCCGCCCGCCACCGCGACCTTAAACGGCCAGGCGCGTCGATACATGATCGACGATTCGCGGAGTGCCTTTCTGAGCGATTCCCACGCTCCCGACGCGGACGCCGAGTCGGGCACAGCCGTCGCCGAGCAGCCACAACCCGACCGGACATCGAAGGACCTGCACGTTGTTGTTACCGGTGCGTCAGGCCTGGTCGGCACGCATCTTTGCAGACAGCTCGTAACCGCGGGATGGAAGGTGCGGGGCATCGTACGCGATACGGCAAAAGCCGCGACGCGAATCGGTGACCTGCGACTGGAAATTCGAGAAGCGGACATACGCGATTCGGCCGCGATGCGGTCGGCCCTGGCAGGAGCGGGAGCGCTCGTGCATCTGGCGGCAATCGCGATCGAAAAGCCGGGTGAGAGTTACGAGGCGACGAACACTGACGCTACGAGCGTGCTCCTCGACGCAGCCCAGGCCGCCGGCGTGCGGCGGGTAGTTTACATGTCGCAGAACGGCGCCAGCAGCTCCTCCCGATACCCGTTTCTCAGAAGCAAGGGCGTCGCCGAAGACATGGTCACGGCGAGCACTGTTCAGTGGACTGTGCTCAAGCCATCGGTGATTTTCGGCCCCGAAGACGAGTTTGTGAACGTCCTCGCGCGAATGGTGCGTCTTTCGCCGGTCGTATTTCCACTCCCGGGGGGCGGCGTCGCACGCTTTCAGCCGATTGCGGTCGACGATGTCGGACGAGCGGTTGTAAAGTGCCTCGACGACAGCGAAACTATTCGCCAAACGTACACTATAGGCGGCTCGACGCCGCTCACGCTCAAGGAGATGACCGAGCGCATTCTCGTCGCGATGAACACCTCGCGGATCCTCGTGAACATGCCGATAGGTGCGCTGCGTCCGATCGTCGCGGTGGCGGAGAAGCTGCTGCCGCGGCCGCCGGTGACACCGGGTTTGCTCGCGCTTCTCGAGATGGACAACGTGGTGCCCGAGAACGATCTCACGACGAAGCTCGGCATCGACCCGATTCCGTTCGCGCCTGAGGAGCTGCTCTACCTGCGACAGATTACGGTCTCGTCCGCGCTGAGTTCGCTATTCGGTCGGTGACCAATCGAAATCGAACTGCACACAAGTTGTAAGGCTCCCGCTACCGGCGTGTGCAGTTTTGGTCGCTGGACAGACACTCAGTCAAATCTCCCAGTTGGAGAGGACAACGCCCCGCTCCGCGCGCTTTTCAGTGTATCCGTCAGATGACATCCGCAGATCGGTCCATCGGACTCTGGCACCTCGTCCGATGAGGTTGCGATAAGCAGACTCATACTGCCCCTGCACGCGAACCGCGACGCGCCTCGTTCCGCTGCGCCGGGCGTGATCTGCGAGGACCGTCACCAGCGAATCGAAATCGCCGTCGCTGGCGGCGACCAGCTTGAGCACGCGGAGCTCCTCGCGCGCGCGTCCCTCGACAAGGGGCACCGAGTGCGCTACCGCGAATCCAACGATATCATCACCCATCATCGCGAGCAGGGTATCACCGAGAGCAAGCTCCTCGGTGAGCTGTATCTCGCGCGAAAAATCGTAGCCGGCAAGCAGCGAGCTCGACAGCACACGGCATTGATCGATCGCACCTTCCATGTCGGACGCTGGCAGGCTGCCGAGTCGGACGGCGCGTCCATGAAACGACTGCGGGGCGTAAGTCGCATCCACCGTCAGCGTAAGCGTGAGATACCCGGGCAGCATTCCGAGCGAAGAGTAAAAGCCGATGTTGTCCATGGTGCGTGGCATCGTTTCCAGCCCGATGACACGCGCATTCTGGCGCTTCAGCCATTCCATCCCTGTATTGACGATGATCTTGCCAAGCCCATGGGACTGGAAATCCGGATGCACCGCGAGCGGACCCATCCAGCCCTCGGTGCCCGAGAGATGCGTAACGTTAAACGCCGCGATGTTGTCGCGGTCATCTCGCCATACCATCGCGCCCTCGCGCGCATCGGCGATTGCGAATCGCCAGACAGCAGGATTCAGATACGGCACGCGCACTCCAGCCATTCCGTCCTTTCGATAGCGATCCGTAAACGCGTCGCTGAAGACTGCGTTGAGAAGCGGAATGTCGCTTTCCTGGATCCGGTAGGGACCATCAGGCGGAGGCTGCTGGCGCCAGGTTCGGGCGACTGCCATCAGCCAACTCCGGCCGGAAGCAGCTCCAGCGTTTCGTCCGGCGCGGGCTCACCTGAAGATGGCTCGACAACGGAAGCCGCGGACGCCGAGTCGTAGCGGACCGTTATGACATTGTCGAGGCCGTCGCGCACGCCTTCGATATGGGTGATGAGAATGACTTGCTCGAAGCGATCCCCGAGCCCGCGCAGAAGCTCGAGCACGTTGAAGCGGCGACTCTCGTCGAGGGAGCCGAAAACTTCGTCGAGAACGAGCAGCGAAAAGGCCTGACCCGAGCGCTCGGCGATCATCTGCGACACCGCCAGGCGGAGAACCAGATTGGCGATGTCCTCCTCGCCGCCGGACAGAACCGGCTTGGTTACTCCCTCCTCGAGAATCAGAATGTTGTACCGCTCATCCAGCTCGAGCTCCGCGGTGCGCGAGTCCATGAGCTCACGCAGGAACCCCGTTGCCAGCTCCGACAGCTCAGGCCGAAGCTCGGCGTTGAGCTTGGTTCTCATCTCATTGAATGCGCGGTCCAACTCCTCATGCAGGCGGCGGTCGCCTTCGCGCTCGCGAACCGTTGCCTGCACCACGCGCGATTCCTCGCCGGCGGCGAGGGCTGTCGCCAAAGCCTGATTGGCATTGTCGCGGTCGCTTTGCGACTTGTGAAGCTCGAGCTCAGCTGCGCGCGCGTCAGTGGAGCATTGCTCGAACGCGCGACGAATCGCCTCGTAGTCGAGAGCAGCGAAAGCCATTTGCGTGTGACGCATCCGAAGGGTGCCGAGCAGCGACCTCAGCGATTCGACCGTCTTCGAGTAATCCTCCCGCTCCGACCGGAGCTGCGGCTCGCGCTCTGCCAGAGCGTTGAGCCGCGCAACCTTCGCTTCGAGCGGCGTCAGACGCGCAATCTCAGCCCGGACGTGGTCGAAGCGCGCCGAGTCGAATCCCTTCGACAGCACAGAGACATCGCGGCGCATCTGCTCGAGTCGCCGTTCCTTTGCGGTCTTCTCGCGAACGACATTGCTCAGCTCCTGCACCGCCAGCTGTACGCGCGCCAGCTTGCGCTCGAGTGCGCCGGACTCGCCGGTGAGTGTCCGGCGCCGCTCGTCGAGCGCGCGGACTTCGGCCGGCATCTCCGAGAGCTGCTCGAAGCGCGTCTTGTAGTAGAGGCCGTCAATGCGCAGCGTCTCTGCAGTCTCGGTGAGATGCTCGACAACGGTGTGTAGACTCTCCCCGAGTGCGCGGCTGCAGGTCGGGCATGCGCCATCTGCTCCGAGGCTGATCACGCGCTCGCGCTGTTCTTTTACCTCAGCCCATTGACGGCGGAGGTCGTTGAGCTTGGTCTCGGCGTCCTGTCTGTCGCGAACCCACTCAGTTCGTTTTGCTTCGAGCGTGCCCTGCGCCTCTTCGAGCTCCGCGCGCTTTTTCTCGAGCTCATCCGTGACCTCTTCCTCCTGTGCGGGCGCGCCGGCTATCGCCGCGTGGCGGGCATTGACCTTGTCGATCTCCTCCTTGAGCACGGCTTCGTTCTCGAGGAGCGTCTTTCTGCGCCCTTCCTCACGATAAAGCTCATCCAGGATTCCGATCTCGTCGCGCAGCTCGGGTAGCTGCTCGATGGCATGCTGCAGCTCGGCGAGCTCCGACCGCGCGTCCGCCATTGTCGACAGCTCCGCCTCGACCCTCTCGAGATTGCGACGGAGCGCGCTTTCCTCGCGCTCGTTTGCATTGATCTCTGAGAGAAGAGTCTGCGCTCTCTCACGGTCGTGCTGAGCGCGCGCCCATTTGGGAGCCATCATCGTCAGCGTACCCTGGATGATCTTGTTTCGATGCTCAGCGCTCTGAGAGGCGGATGTCGCGTCCTTCACGCGTTGAGTCGCGTCGGCAGTTGCCCGCGCGATTGCAGCCGGGTCAGACATCGCTTCGCGAAGGCCGGCAATCTCGGCGTTGAGGCTCGCCCGTCGCGCGCCTACCAGATCCTGGGCCGACCGAAGCTTCTCATAGCCGAGGACCTTCGAGAGAAAACGGCCGCGCTCCGTCGACGCCATGGCGGCCATTGCCGCCAGCTCCTTCTGGCCCGTGAAGTACGTCTTGAAGAACTCGTCCTTCGACATTCCCATGATGCGCTGCAGGCGCTCAGTGACAGCACTTGGCGAGGTCGCGATGGGAACAGGATCGCGGTCGAGATAGAGCTCAGCTGACGTTCGTCCGCGTATGACGCGGTAGACATGGCGCCCGAGCTCGAACTCGAGGTCGATCCGCATGTGTGGACGCCCAACGGGATGCTGCGACAGCATGTGCTCACGCGTGGTCCGTCCCACCGAGTAAAGCGCGAACGCGATTGCCTCGAGAATGCTCGTCTTTCCGGAGCCGTTGGGGCCGATGATCCCCGTGATTCCGGACTCGAATCGGATCTGAGTCGCCACATGCTGGCGAAAGTTCTGGAGCCTCAGCGAGGTCAGCTTCACCCGCTGACCCCGATCGACATGGACGCCGCGCGATCAGCTTCGGCGAGATAGCGAAGGCCAAGGTCCACCAGGGCAGCGCGATCGATGCCAGGCGTGAGCTCTCGCTGCTCGAGCGTGGCGCGCACCATCTCGGTGAGTGATGTGCGCCGACCCGGCGCCCCGCTCGCCTCGGTGCGGTGCTGCTGCGGCCTGCGCGCATCGAGAAGAAAATGAAGTGCGCGCCGCTTGAACTCCCTTATCGCCTTGTGATCGAGGTCGCGCAGCACATGCCGCGGAACGTCCCTCACAACGAGGCGGACAATCTTTTCGTCGATTCCGCCGTCGCACGCGTCGACAGCCTTCTGAATCGCGACTCCGAGGTCGGCCGCGCTCAACCCCACACCACTCAGCTCCGGCAGGTTCATCACCGGCCGGGCCAGGGCGATGGGATGGAAGCGGTGATAACCGCTGTCGAGATCGTGCTCAATAAGTCCCTTTCCGCCGATCCGCTTCTCGATTGCTTCGTCCGCCTCTCCCCAGATGTTCGTGCTCGTGTACTCGAGGGCGCCGGAGTAGTACGCGTTCGGCGCGTACTGATGGTACACGTGATAGTGGCCGAGCCCCACGTAGGTCCATCTGTCGCAGCCGAGATCCGCGAGCTTCAGCTCGCCCGCTTCCCGCTCGGCTATCGTTCCGAATCGACGGATCACGCCTTCGACTTCATCGTGCAACAACAGGACGTTATAGCGCACGCCCGCCTGCGGATCGAACTTCGGCCGGGCGGCCAGTGCGTGGGGAATGGCGAACACAGAAAGGTCGCGGTCGCGGAAGTATAGCCTTTCCGGCTCGTTCACTACGACGTGGATTCCGAGGCGCTTGAAAAGTCCGAGGATACAGACGTTCTCGCTCGTTCGCGGAGTGTCGTGGTTGCCTGCGATCATCACGATCAGCGAATCGGGCAGCATCTCCACGAGACGCGAGAACTGCTTGTAAGCGTCGACTATCGCGGAGTTCGTCGGCCGGACGCTATGGAACACGTCTCCACCGATGAGAACCAGGTCCGGCTGTAGCTCGATTGTCTTGTCGATTGCCTTCCGGAAAGCGACGGCGACATCTGCCTCACGCTGGTTCACGCCGGTCGGTGTCTGCCGCTGGTACTGGCGGAATCCCAGGTGCAGATCGGAAAAGTGAACGAGTCTCATTGCCCGTCGACGCGGAGTGACTGGACGACCCGCGTGTGAACTCGCATTGGCGTGCCTGCGGGCGGAGATGAGACGACCGACCATACGTCGATCGTCGCGTGTGTTCGCGTAATCCACGAGCGACGCCGGTCGAACTGCATTGTGCCGACGAGCGAGCCGCTCGTTTCGGAATCGCTTCCGTCCGAATGGTCGTGGGACAGAACGCCGCGCATCGAGATATATGCGGTATGGCCGTTCCGGCCGAGCGAATCGAGCTGGAACGTCGTCCGCACGCGGCCAAATGCGCCGGGCTCGACGCTGAGCGGCACTCTCATCTCATGAACCCATTTCTCGCCAACGGCGACCGGCTTTCGTGAAAGCGTCGGGGGCATCTGACCGAAAAGTGTCCGTATCTCCTCGCTCGCCGGGCCCGCTCCGATCTCGACTCCGCCATCGCTCGATATCCGAATCTCAACCGGTACCCGCGACGGCGGCTGGCGCGGAGATGTGTATGGACTGGCAGGCTTGCCGGTCGATGTCCGCACGGAGTCGGTGATGGCGATCATGTCCGTCGCGTCCCGCATCGAGCGTTTTACGATTGCCCTGCTGAACACCTCCATCGCCGTGTTCATCGAGCGTGGATTTGCGCATGCAGATACCCCCGCCGCGGAGCGGCTTCGCGACGCGCCCTGTTGATTTCCACAGCTCACCGGCGTTCCCGAAATCTCCACGCGCTGCTCGAGCTTTACACGCAGCGTATCCCCAACATGTGGCCGCAGCTGAAGCAAAACCGGCTGCGCACCCACCACCGCAGCGGAAATGAAGAATCCCAGAGCGACTATCAAGGTGCGAGTCGCTCTAGAAGCCATATGGATCATCAATCGGGAGTGAGCGCACACCGCGGGGACTGTCGCCTGGCGCACCTGCGCCCGCCGTCGCGGGTTCTGGCGGCACGATTCTGCGGAACTGCGATTCAAAGTACGTCTTTACGTTCGCCGGTCTGGCAAGCGTCGTCGCGTCACGTGCCTTCAGCAGCTCTGCTTCGTCATAGAGCGCCACGTACTTCTGAATCCAGGGAAGCGTGATGGAGGGGTCGAGTGGCCGCAGGGATCGATAGATCGCAACGTCGAGCCCTGTCTCCGCCGACTGCGGGAACAGCTCGACACCGTCTCTGCCAAGCATGACGGCCGGCCGCGGAAAACGTACGAAGATCGGCTGCGTGAAATGGGGGTGCCGCACCATCAGCTGCCCTTTCTCGAGGGTCGCAAGCTTCGTCCGCGTAGCGGGGCTCAGCACCGCGTAACCCGGCGTAGCGAGCTCGTCCGAGTCCATTCGGCCGAAGAGCGAAGTGCCGGAATTCCCGACCACCCGGCGATGCACTTGTGATCTGAATTGCTGCGCGCTGAACAGAACGAGTCCCAGGTATCTCCCGCGCTCGGCGATGTCGAGCAGCATCTTGCGGACATAAGTGTCCTGCCCGTCACCCGGCGCGTATTTGTTGAGCTCGTCTACGAACACCATCAGATGCTTGACGCCAAGATCGCGACGCTCGAGATGCTCGCGAAGCTTCGAGACGATGCGCGCAAATATCAGGTCCTGCGCGTCTTCCTCGAGCGTTGCTACATCTACGACATACACCATCCGATCCTCGAAGCTCCCGAATGGCAGATCGCTCACCATGCCAGTGTCCGTGACGAGACCCGCACACCGGGTGGAGATGTTCGACAGACGGTTGCGGACCTTTCTGATCGTCGCGATGTGATGGGTGCGCCACGACTCGGAATTGGATTTCTCGAGACCGCGGAGCAGATCCTTGAACCAGTCTTCGAGATCGGCGAACGACTGAACCCTGTGATCGCGTGAGAGGTGAGTGTCCTTCTCGAACACACGATCGAGCACACGCTCATTGATGAAGTCGATCAGCGCATCGGCTTTCGCGTCGATGTCATCGCGATTCAGGAGGACCTCCGCGTACTTCAGCACCTCGCGAAGACCCCATGTGAGCGGCGTTACGTTGTGGAGCAGCGCCTCGTTCGAGCGAAGGGTGTTGAGCGAGAAGCCCTTTGCCGTCCAGGGCGCGAAGTAGCGCACCCGTTCGAACGGCTTCGGCGCCACTTCCATCTTCTCGTACAGCTCGAGGTCGCGCTCGTCGAGGCGGCCGGGCTGATCGATGAAACAGAGATCCGGACCCTTCACGTTGAAGCAGACGGCGGCGATCGAGCCTTTGCTGTCGGGGAAATGCGTGAACACCGACGCGAGCAGCCACTCGACCGCACTCGTTTTCGTCGCCAGGCCCGACATGCCCGAGATGTTGAGGTGCGCCGCCTCCGGCCCGAGCAGAAACTCGGCGTCGAGGAAGATCGTCGAATCTGTCGAACCCGCACGGTAGACGCCGATCGGAATTCCCGTGGACGCGCCTTCCTTGAGGTAACCGTCCATCCTGAGGGCGATCGCGACGTCTTCCTCCTCCGCGAGGTGAACTTCACCCATGGGCACAGGCTGCAGCGGCTCATCGGGGATCTGGCGCAAAACAGCCGCGGAATAAAGTCTGATCTCCGCGCGGTCGGTGACGGCAAATCCCGCATTCGCGGGCGAGCCGTCGTGACTCATTACATCGTGCATCGGCGACTGAAGGTCGGTGTAGCTGAATCCTTCGATCACGATGCCGTACACGCGCGGGATCTGACCGTTTACCGGGATGGAGCCGTCAACGCGCACTATGGTCCCGATTCCAACCGGAGACTCGAGCGCCGTCCAGAAGTGGAACTCATGCGGCGTGTTCGGGCGCCGCTCGGTGGCGACTACTCGTCCAAGGGCCTCGGTCAAGAGATTGCCCTCAGGAATTCTTCGGTGTCCCGAATACCGTAACTCATCTTGTCCCAGCGCCCGTCCGGCAGCGCGAGCGGCGACCCTTCGGCGATTACCCAGCGCGATATCTCATCTGCACGGGTGCTCATCTCCGCGGACTCTGCCGCTTCGACGCGCACCAGACCGAACAGTGCGTCGTGGCCCCTCGGGTTCCGGACGCGGACATACCAGCTGGCAACCGGGTGCCGGCTGCGCGGACTGACACGAAAGACGGAAGATCGCTCGCCGGCCTGGAGCCCGACGACAACGCGGAACGCATCGCCTTCAGCGTAGAGAGTACGGTGGCTCTTGATCACACCCACCGCCAGCGGTGAGGTCGAAGCCAGGCGACTTGCCGTGATGCTGCCGTCAACGTAAAGAGTCGACGACTCAGATGCACACCATGCTTCTGCCAGCTGCTGCTCGAGAGCCTCGCGATCCTGCTGAACTCTCATGATCGCACGCTCGAGCAGCGCGGCTGGATGTCTGGAAGGTATCGCGTCTTTAGCGTCCGGCTGCGCCGTGTCCATCACTCGAGAGTCGTCACGGAAGCGAGCGGGCAGATCGTCGAGATACCGGAACGGAACGTAGTAGCGGGCGGCACAGGCGGGTCGCTCGCGTTCCCATGTTACGAGCTTCCGGTGCAGGCGGACCCGAACCGCTGCCGACACAGTTGCCCATACGATTGGAATTCCGTCGCAATGATTGACGACGCGAACGTCCTGCGCTCCGTCGAGAAACGCGCCAAACCCGGATTCGAGTCGCGGGGCGCGCTCCGGTGCGACGCGCATCGCACGGAAAGTCTCTCCTTCGATTGGCTGAGGAACCGCGAGTATCGGCGGCTCGTCGCTTCTTCCGCGAGGATCGCCTTCGCTTGCAGAAAGCTCCATCGCACTCGCGTTCGGCAGGGCCGCCATGATGAAACGGCGAGCGGCGTGGGTCGATGTCGGCCAGCTGAGGTCGCTTTCCGGATGCGTGTCTGTCGGTGTCACTCCAGCCCGATGTCCCACGCCTGCTCCAGATCCTTTTTCGAGTACGCGCGAAACGCAGTCAGTGTCTGAGTGCTTCTCAATCCCGGCACCTGCGTCATGTGCTCCGTCACTACTGTTGCCACACCTTCGTAGTCCGTCACCTCGATGATGGCTACCAGATCCCATTCCCCGGAGACGGAATAGACCTGTGAGACCCCTTCGATTCCAGCAATCCTGGTCGCGCACTGCGGAATCGATTTCGGATCGGCTTTGACGAGCACGATTGCGGTGATCATTGGCGGGTTTTGAAAGCCTGCTGACGCGCGCCCGCTTGGGCGACGTCCAGTGGAAGCTGCTATACTTCGCTCTCGGCGCGAGCATCACTCGACGCACGGATTATAACAGTATCGGCGCGGCCAAAGCTGCGCCATGTTGCGCTCTGGGAGCACACAAACTTGGAATCGGAAGAGCGAGAGGCCGCGACGGGCCGCAGCCAGAACGTGGTTCACATACTGCCCCAGTCAATGGACTCCGTCCCGCGATTCCTCACCGCTCCGCTCGAGCGCGTGGATCCCGTTGCGGGAGGCGTTCAGCTGGTCGTTGTGACTGCCGACCCCGAAGCGGCCGTGGCTTTGGCCGAAGCCGTTCCCCGGCTGACGGGACTCGGTGGAATCGAGCTCTTTCCGGTAACGACTGCGCGTAGAGCCGCCAGGCTCATGCAGGGCAGGCCCATTCTAGCGATTGCAGGGGCCCCCGCAGACCTCGCTGACCTCATTCGCGGCAGCCAGCTGAAGATGGACGCCGTGCGCACGATCGTCCTCGCGTGGGTGGATGATCTACTCGACGCGGAGCCCGAAGCGACAAACGCTCTGGAGCTCCTGATGACGGAGGTTCCGAAAGACGCCGCGCGGATTGTCGTTACGGAGCGACCCGACGCCCGCCTCGATGCCTTAATCGAGCGGTACCTCCGTCGGGCGAGGCGGATCGACGAGCGCGAAGCGATCGACGAGTCGGTACCAGTGGCACTTCAGTACGTGACGGTGTCTTCAGCCTCGCGCGCGGGCGCGTTGCGGCGACTGCTCGACGAGCTCGATCCCCCTTCAGCCACGGTCGTCGCCTCGGAAATCGACCAGACCACGCTCGCGAACCTGCTTCGCGCCCTCGGATACACGTCTGACGGAGCCGTTCGGCAGTCCACGGGCGGAGTAGCTCAAGGCACTCACGCCGTGATTTTCTTCGGCCTGCCCGCGACGCGCGCGCAGCTCGTCGCCGCGGCGGGCGCAAATCCGGTCACGCTGGTTGCGATGGTCCGGCCGCGCGAGCTCCCGGCCCTGCGGCGCATGGCGGGAGGCGAGGTGAAGCCCCTGACCCTTCCCGAGCCAGGCAAGACCGCCCGCGACCGCGAGGGCGCGCTGCGGCGCGAGCTGACCGGTGTGCTCGACTCGGGCGTGCCGGCGCGGGAGATCCTCGCGCTTGAGCCGCTGCTCGACAAGCACGATGGAATCGAGATCGCCGCAGCAGCGCTACGACTTCTGGAACGGGAGCGCGCCGCGCGAAAAAGCGCAGAGGAAGCCGCGCGCGCGTCGGGCCCCAGG
>JALYJX010000045.1 GCA_030775065.1 Gemmatimonadota bacterium
CTCCGGACAAGGCGTTATGGAAAGGATCCAGATCGTCGGCCCGTGCGCCCTTCAGCTTCACCTCCATGCCGCCGAGCCGCTGCGCCATCGCCAGGGGCTCCTCGAGCATGAGCGCGGACCGCTTCGCGAACATTTTGCCGTTTGCGCTGTCGACATAGGAGATGTTGAGCAGGCGCACCTTGTGGCTCACCGGTGTAAGCAGGTTCTGGATCCTGTACAGCTGGAGCTCCTGCAGGATGTACTGCTCGTACGTGTCGTCGTCGCGGCAGACGCTGGTGAGCTTCGGCAGGTCGAGGCCCCAGAACGGCGTTCCCACGGAGGTCGCGCGGGCGAAGTTCATTCTCATGGGTGGAATCTCGCAGTTCTTCAGTCGCCAGATTCCGCGCGTCCTGAGTTCGACAGGTATGATGTGCTCTTTCCCCGCGGGGTCGACGTATTTGACCGTACCCGGGCGCCAAGGCTTCTTCTCGGCCTTGTCCTTGCGGATGCGGGCAAGGTTCGTCGTCAGAGTGATGGTGACGGGCTGCTCGGACTTGAAGAACTCGCCCGGATCCCGGGGCGGCTGCTGAGATCTGGCTACCTTCTTCTTTTTCTCGTTCTGAGCCGAGACTTCGACCATCGGTACGGCCGTTCCGGCAAGCGCCAAGACGGCCATGAGAGTAGAGAATGAGCGCATCTGCATTGTGAGTCCCCTCGTGAGACTGGTCTTAGTCGAGCCTTGCTTCAACAAGATTCGCCCCGATGGCGGTCTGTGCGAGCGAGAGTAGTTCTTCCGGGTCCGACTTCTTTTTGAGCTCTACAAAATAATCAATCTTTTCGATTCCCCCAGCGTCGATTGACACCTCGCTGGCATGCCATTTCTTGGCGTGCTCGTCGATCAGAGGCTCGAAGGTGTCGCGAACCTGGTCCACGTCACGGGCTCGAATGCGCAGGCGTACCTCTTTATTCTCGTCGTCCTTCCCGTCAGCGCGGGCGCGCTTCCAAGCTCGCTCTGCCACACCCTCGAGCTGCTCCTTGGACATGTTCTTGAATACTTCGTTGTCGATCTGAGCGACGAATGTCCCTGTCTGGGCCAGCTCCTTCGCGCGCTCCAGCCGTCGTGCGGCAATCCCGCCCTCCAGCTCCACCGGCGAATGTCCGAAGTCGGCATACCAGAGGATGAGGATGGTCAGGTTGAAGATTATCGAGATCGCCGTCGCTACCTGAATGTCCACCGCGGCGGCGAGCCCGACGCCCGTCGCAAGAAACACGTACACTGCGTCCTTGCTGTCGTCGAGCGTATTGCGGAATCGCACCGCCGCAACGATGCCAGCGAGGGCGAAAGCCAGAGGAAGACTGTCTTTGACGAGAACGACGATTCCCGCGACTACAAGCGGCAGGATTACCACCAGCTGGACAACCGACTGCTGATAACCGCGCTTGGCCCGGGTGAGCTGGTAGACCCAGGCTACCGGAAGCATGAGGAGAATTGCCCCAACCATCGCGACCGATACCATCGCGGCCAGCGCGCCGGGAGCGCGAGGCGTGACCGACTCGGCCTGCGCTGCCGTCCCGGACCCGCCAAAAATCGACGGGAGCACAACGCCACTGACCCCCGAAGAATGGGGGAGCTCGCGGAGCGCTAGTGAGCCGAAGATGATCAGCGCCGTGTAATACAGCGCGACTTTGAGAACGACTTTCGTAGCCGGGTTGTCGAGGAAACCCGGTGTGCGAACTGCCATCTAGGGAGGACTCCAAAAAGGCTGCGCTAATATTGTTGCCCGCACTCATTCCCGCCATAGGTTGCCGAGGGTGCGCACGACGCTCAAATTGCGCCCCATGCCGCCGATTATGAGAGTGCTCGCCTGCCTGCTCTGCGCTGCCGGATGTGCCCAGGCCCAGCCTTCGTCCGCTCCCGCCGCCGCCCCGCCCGCCGCTCCCGCCCCTGAGGGGCAGCCGACGCTCGTCGTCCTGATTACCATCGACGGATTCCGGGCGGATTATCTCGACCGCTTCGGGCCGCAGCTTCAAGGAGGGCTGGCGCGTCTCACGAAGGGTGGCGCGTGGTTCACGAACGGTCACCAGGACCACGGAATAACGGAGACCGCACCCGGCCATGCGAGCCTCCTATCGGGACGCTTCCCTCGCTCCACCGGAATTGTTCAAAACCTGGTGGGCGTAGTCGACCAGACTAGTCCTCTTCTGGGTCTTTCTGGCGTGACGGGCGCTTCGCCCCGGCGCTTCCAGGGAACGGCGCTCCTCGACTGGATGCGGGCGAAAGACCCGCGCTCGCGCGCATTGTCGGTTTCCATGAAGGATCGCGGTGCGATCCTCCCCCTCGGGACGTCGAAGCAACATGTCTACTGGTATCCGGGGGACGGCGGTTTTACGACCAGCAAGTATTACATGGACTCGCTTCCGGACTGGGTCGAGCAGTTCAACGCGCGGCGGCTGCCGGAGAGATACGCCGGAAAAGCGTGGACGCCCCTGCTGCCTGCCAATGCGTATCCGGAACCCGACAGCGTTCCGGCCGAGGGCGGCGGAACGGACTTCGTGTTCCCGCATATGATCCCGGCAGATTCGCAGCAGGCAGCGAGCGTAATAAGACAGACGCCGTTCATCGACGAGGTGACCGTAGCCTTCGCGCTGGAGGGCGTCCGCGCACTTCGCCTCGGGGAAGGCCCGCAGACGGACCTCCTCGCGGTTTCCCTGTCCGGGACGGACCTCATCAACCACCGTCTCGGACCGAACTCGAGGGAAAGCCACGACCAGGTGCTGCGGACCGACCGCCAGATCGGTATCCTGCTCGATTCTCTGTTCAAGCTGCGCGGTCCGTCGCGCATCATTGTCGCGCTGTCGGCAGATCACGGATTCCAGCCGATTCCCGAGCTCGCACCGGCGAATGTCGTTCCTCGCCCGGTGCGCGTAACACTTCGTCCCGTACTGGCCGCCGTCCGCACTCGGCTTGCAGCTCTCAAAGTCGACACGACGGCGGTGCAGCTCGATCTGCAGGTCGTGGTCTTCGACCGGGAGGCGTTCCGCAAGGCGGGTGTCAACGCGGATGCGATCGTCACTCTGTTTCGCGATGAGGCGCTGAAAATACCGGGAGTTGCCCGCGTCGACCGGCCGCGCGATCTGCTCAAAGGGGACACTGTCGGCGACCCGATCACGCGGCGATGGAGTCATCAGATTCCCCCGACATACCCGGTCGAGCTCGTCGCCACGCTCTCGCCGGGAAGCATCTGGGCCGGCATTGTGGCCACGCACGGCTCACCGCACGACAACGACAGCAACGTACCGATCGTGTTCTACGGGCCGGGGTTCGCTCCGGGGCGCTACACCGACTTCGTGCGGACGGTGGACATCGGGCCGACACTCGCGAAGCGGCTCGGGGTCACGCCCCTCGAGAAGCTGGACGGCGTACCGTTGACCAAAGCGCTCAAATGACAAGAGTCGTTGGCTCTTCGGTTAGCCGGGAGTCGATCCGCCGGTACCGAGCATTGAGTAGCTCGTAAATCCCGTAGGCGATAAGCCCGAAACCGATTGCGGCGAGCGGCCCGCGGCCCAGCGCGGCGAGCGAGCGTAACGAATCGGCGATTCCGCCAGCCTCGCTCGGGTCGCGCAGAGCTGCAGCGCGGGCGACCAGAACGGCAATCGCGACAAAGACAACTCCGCGCGCGCCGATTCCAAATCGGCTGACTCCGATTATCCATCGTCCGACTTCCGCAGACACCCGGCCCAGATTGAGCTGCTTGCTGAGCTTCTCGGCGAAGGCGCGGTAGAGCTGATAGAGACCGTACCCGCCAATTCCAGCTGCGACGCCCCACACTACCCACTCGCCGGCAGGCAGCGCGAGCAGCCTCGCCGTCCATTCCTGTATCTCCCTCCGATTCTGGTCCTCACCGTACCAGCCCACAGCAAGGCGAATCCCGGTGATTGCCAGGGCAGCATGAAAAATCCCGCGGACGGCAAAGCTGGCTCGGAGAATCACAGCTTTCACCCCGCGACCGCGGCGATCCGGATCCGTTATCGCCTCGACGAATCGCCAGAACCCGTAACCCATCAAACCGACCGCGACCAGTATCAGCAGAATCCTGCCATACGGCGCGTTCAGCACCGCGGTCATGGCGCCGCGAGTGTCGGTGGTCGCCCCGCCGATACCCAGAGCCACACGGGCGGCCAGGAAACCGATAGTCGCGTACAGGAGCGCTTTCGCGGAATAGCCGGCCCGGGCAAGTGGCTCTATCCATGGGTGGGCGTCGGCCGCAACCTGGTCGGCCGCAAGGCTCAGCTTCGAGCCGATCGAGGGTTCGCTCATCGCTGAAACGAGCTAATGCACGTTTCTCGCCACGTCAGGCTTGTCCGTTTCGAGGCTAAGGTGGTGCACACTAGCGCGCTGTCGTCGCGCCCGGGTACAATAGAGAGCAGGGCGAGGCTGCATGCCCCCTGGTCCAGCGACTTTCAGACGTCCGGCCGTCCCCTTTTCGACACAGGAAACCAACTATTATGAAGCGTCTCCCCAGCGCGGCTCTCGTTGTCGCCGTCACACTGTGCGCATTCCTGCCCGCGTCGGCGCAGAAGAAAGCGGCCGCTGCAAACAGCTCCGGTGACATCCTTCCGTTCAAGGCAACTGAGAAAACGCTGCCGAACGGCCTCAAGATCATAGTTGTCCCGACGGGCTTCCCGAACATCGTATCACTCCGGATTCCGGTGCAGACCGGGTCGAGAAATGAAGTCGAGCCGGGGAAGTCGGGCTTCGCGCATTTCTTCGAGCACGTGATGTTCCGCGGCACGAAGACGATGACGAAGGAGCAGGCAAACGATCTCATCACGAAGGCCGGGGCGAGAGAGAACGCGTCCACATCCGACGACTACACGAACTATTACATCACGTTTGCCAAGGAGGATCTGGAGTCGATGATTCGCCTGCAGGCGGATCGTTTCCAGAACCTCTCGTACACCGAGGAGGATTTCAAAACCGAAGCCCGCGCCGTGCTCGGTGAGTACAACAAGAATTCAGCGAGTCCCGGCGCCAAGCTCCGCGAGGTGATTCGCGACAATGCGTTCACCACGCACACGTACAAGCACACGACGATGGGTTTCATCCGTGACATCGAGAACATGCCGACTCAGTTCGAGTACTCGAAGACGTTTTTCGACAGATGGTATCGCCCCGAGAGGACGACGATCCTCGTCGCCGGCGACGTCACTCCGGCAGAGGTTATCCCGCTCGTCGAGAAATACTGGGGGAACTGGAAGCGCGGGACGTTCTCGGTGACGATCCCGAAGGAGCCGCCTCCGACGGGCCCGAAGTACGCCCACGTCCCGTGGTCCAGTCCGACTCTTCCCTTCCTCGCGCTGTCGTTCCGCAATCCGGCTTTCTCGGAAACGAACAACGACAACGCGGCGCTCGACATGGTCGCCACGCTCTTTTTCGGTCCGACCTCCGAGCTCTTCAAGAAGCTGGTTCAACGCGAGCAGAAGGTCGACGGGCTCGGCGTGAACAACAGCAGGAACGTCGATCCGGAGCTGTTCACGATCTCCGCCCGCGTAAAGAAGGCCGAGGACATCGCCTATGTTCGCGACGAAATGCTCAAGACGGTTGCGAAGGCACGGGCCACGCGCGTGTCCGAAAAGGATCTGGCCGAGGCGAAATCGAACTTCCGGTACTCGTTCGTTCGCTCGCTCGACAACACCGACCGGATTGGGGCGGTCATCGGGTCGTACGTGTATTTCAATCGCTCGTACAACACGCTCAATCGTGCCTACGCGCTTTACTCGGGATTGACGCCCGCCGACCTGCAGCGTGCCGCGCGCACGTATTTCGTCGATAACGGGCTGGTGGTCGGAACGCTTGCGAGTGGCCCGCTGCCAACTGCGATTGCCGTACAGCCGAAGATCGCCTCATTCGAGACCGACGCTGTCGCGACGACCAATGGCCCGGACAACGGGGCGACGCCGGCGGCCGCAGCGGCGAGCATCAGCGCTAATCTGATGGCCGGAAACGGCGCGACCGGGACAGCCCTCGCGGCGTCGAATCTCGTCATACAGCGCAACCCGCTAGCGCAGCTGCGATTCAAGCTCGTATTCAACACCGGCTCCGCAAACGATCCGGCCGGCAAGGAAGGTCTGGCGGCGCTCGCCTCGTCGATGATCGCGAGAGCCGGCTCGAAGGCCATGACACTCGAGCAGATCAACAAGGCGCTCTATCCGATGGCGGGCAGCTTCGGGAACCAGGTGGACAAGGAGCTGACGACGTTCACAGGCTCCATTCACCGGGACAACTGGCGGAAGTTCGTCGACATCACGCTCCCGATGCTGCTCGACCCGGCGTTCCGCGAGACCGATTTCAAGCGCGTGAAAGACGCGCAGATAAACGCGCTTCGCCAGGACCTCAGGTCGGCAAACGAGGAGGAGCTGGGCAAGGAGCGCCTCCAGACGAACATTTTCCGTGGAACGCCATACGGCCACACGGTTCTTGGCACGATCGCGGGACTGGAGGCAATAACACTTGACGACGTCAAGCAATTCGTCCGCAACCAGTACACGCGCGGCAATCTCGTCCTCGGGATCAACGGCGACGTCCCCCAGGCAATGATCGACACCTTCCAGCACGCGTTGATGGCGCTCCCCGCCGGAACGCCGGCACCCGGACCGTCCGCACGCCCCGCGATTACAGCAACACGGCCGACCGGAATGGAAGTGGAGATCATCGAGAAGGACACGCGTGCAACCGCAATTTCGTTCGGATTGCCGATAACCGTCACGCGCGCACACTCCGATTTCGCGGCGCTGTCTGTCGCTCGCGCGTGGCTGGGCGAGCACCGCATGTCCACCTCGCACCTGTACGACCGAATCCGTAACATCCGCGGAATGAATTACGGCGACTATGCCTACATCGAGGCGTTCCCTCGGGGAATGTTCGAGTTCTACCCGGATCCCAACATTCCCCGCCGGGCGCAGATCTTCGAGGTGTGGATTCGTCCCGTCGAGCCTCAGAACGCGCATATGGCGCTGCGCATCGCCACGAACGAGCTCGAGAAGCTGATCAACGACGGCCTCTCGGAGGATGATTTCCAGGCTACGCGGCAGTATCTAATGAAGAACGTCTACGTCATGACCGCGACGCAGGACCAGCAGATTGGTTACGCGCTGGACTCGAAGTGGTACGGGATTCCGGAGTACACGAGTTACATGCGCTCCGCTCTCCAGAAGCTGACGCGAGACGACGTGAACCGCGCCATCAAGAAGCACCTCTCCGCGAAGGACGTGTACGCGGTGATAATCACGAAGGACGCGGCAGCGCTGCGTGACGCTCTCGTTGCCGACGCGTTCTCACCAATCAAGTACGACGCGGAGAAGCCGGCTGATCTGCTGGCGGAGGACAAGGTGATCGGCGCGCGCAAGCTTGGCATCGCGGCGGAGAAAGTGAAAATCACGCCTGTGGAGGAAGTGTTCGCCAGGTAGTTCGAGATCAGACCCGTCCAGTTTGCGCGGCACTCATCACGCACAACTGGATGGGTTGAGACGCGTTAGTGGAGCGGAACGTTCTGCCGCGCGAGTAACGCGCGGAAGCGACGCTCGCGACGCAGCGGGTCGAATGTCGGATCTCGCTGCAGGTGCAGCTGGAAGTGCATGTCCTTTCGCGGCTGGTATCGCTCCAGAATCTGGAGCGCCCGGTCATGGTGGCCGGTCGCGACGAACGCCCATGCCAGGTACGCTGCGTCGTGAACCGTCGGGTTTTTCGAGTCGACCAGAGTCAACGCATGTGCGATAATGGTATCGGCGGCGTGCCGATCTCCGCGCCTGAAGTAGACCTCGGCGAGCCCCGCCCAACCATGAACCTGGTCCGGGCCGCGCCCGAGCCGAATTGCTGCTTCGTACTCGGTTTCGGCCTGAGGCCAATCGCGGCGCATGATGAGAACCAGTCCTCTTGACTGGCGCGCAAAAATTGCCGCTGGATCGATCTTCTTCGCGCTGTCCGCCCAGACGAGCGCGGAATCGTAGTTGCGAAGCCACATGTAGTTCAGTCCGAGAAAGCCGAGCGCGGTCGTATGCCGCGGATTCAGCGCGACCGCGCGGCGGAGCGCATCTATAGCCCGACGGTGCTCCAGGCTGTTCTGCCACACTGCCGATATCGCGTACCAGACATCCGCGTTGCTGGAATCAGTGCGTAGCGCGTGCAGCAGGGCGTCCAGTACGTCTTCGTTCGTCGTTTTGTCGAGCTCGCGAAGAACCACCGCGCGCGCCATCCACGCTTCGGTACTGTTGCTGTCCGCCTCGAGCGCTCGCTCACTGGCGCGGACCATTAGAGGGACGACACTGTCGCGCGCTATGTTTGGAACGGGATACCGCCAGGTAATGGAGAACTGGAGCGCCTTCGCGAGCCCCGCCCACGCATCTGCAAATCCCGAATCGCGCGCAATCGCCTGCTGGTAGAGCTCGATCCCGCGTGCAACGGCAGTCGCGCTCCGTTTGTCGGTCTGCGCCCGACCCCTCAGGTAGAGGCCATGCGCGATCGAATCGCTCGTCGGCATTCGCTTCAGGGGCGCGTGCAGAAAATTCACGTCAGTTGGAGACGTACCGCGGCCCATGTATGCCCACGCGGCAGCCCCAAGGCCCAGCAACACTGTGATTGCGCCGGCGATCGCAAGTGGAGAACGGAAATGCCGCGCGCTGACTCTGGTTCCCGGCCTGGCACCGCGGAGAGCGTCCGAGAAATCAGCCGCGCTTGCAAACCGATCTGCAGGCGAGCGGGCAAGCGCGCAATTGATCGCTCGCTCGACGTGAGCGGGAACCGTGTGACGGAGGGTTCGAACAGACGGAGCCGCACCCGCCATCCTCTTTGCGATCACCGCCTGGGTCGACGAGCCGATAAACGGAGGCTCGCCCGCCAGCATCTCGTACACGACACATCCGAGAGCGTAGATGTCGCTTCGCGCGTCGAGCTCGCGTTCGCCGCTCGCCTGCTCTGGACTCATGTACGCCGGCGTTCCGACAAGAAGCCCCGTTGCCGTCAGCGCTTCCCCTGCCGCGTCCTTTGCCTTCGCTATTCCGAAGTCGGCGACGAACGTGTGATTTCCAGCGAGGAGAATGTTCTCCGGCTTGATGTCGCGGTGAACGACGCCGCGCTTGTGCGCATAGTCGAGTGCGCCGGCAACGTCGGTGGCGATGCGGATCGCCTCGTCGAACGGCAGCTGACCCTGCTCGTGCATGCGCGCGCGAAGAGAGTGTCCGTCGACCAGCGGCATGACGTAGTACAGCATGCCGTCGGCGTCGCCCGAGTCGAACATCGGAAGGATGTTCGGATGCTGGAGATTCCCCGTGAGCTCGATCTCGCGCAAAAACCTGTCTCCACCGAGTGCTGCGCGGCAGTCACGGTGAAGGATCTTGAGCGCGACGCGGCGGCGATGCTTTACATCTTCGGCGGCGTAAACGGTCGCCATGCCGCCCCGGCCGAGCACGCGCTCGACCCGGTAGCGCTCCGCGAAAAGTCCCTCTGGCAGGGCCTCGGATTCGGGCGACGGGCTGGATGCTGACCGCGGCTGGTCGGCCATCCTTTACGCTACAGCGCTGGCGCGACGCGCGCTACATTCTGGTAACTGCACCTGCAACCCCGAAAGGCATGGAACTGCACGGAATCCATCATCTGACCGCGGTGTCAGCGACGATTCGCGAAAATCTGCGTTTCTATACGAAGGTGATGGGAATGCGCCTCGTGAAGCGGAGCGTCAATCAGGACGACACCAGCGCGTACCACCTCTTTTATGCCGACGCCGCAGGAACACCGGGCACCGACCTCACGTTCTTCGACTGGACGATGCCGAGGGAGCAGCGCGGCTCGCACAGCATCGTTCGCACCGGCCTGCGCGTGAGCGGACGCGATTCGCTCGACTGGTGGGCGGCGCGGCTCGATGAGCTCGGAGTGAGACATGGTGAAGTGATGGAGCGCGACGATCGCCTGACTCTCTACCTGGAAGACACCGAAGGCCAGCGCCTGGCACTCGTGGACGACGGCGGCCGCGGCGATGAGCCAACATCCTGGAAGCAGAGCCCAGTGCCCGAAGAGCATCAGATACGCGGTCTCGGTCCGATTGTAATGAGCGTTCCGGATATTCGACGCACCGAGCCGACCCTGACTCGCGTGATGGGCATGGAGCACGCGCGCGAGTACACGGTGCCCGACGATTCGCTCCACGTCGTGCACGTCTACTCAATGAAAGGCGAGGGTCCGCACGCCGAGCTGCACGTGGCCGTCCAGCCGGACTTGCCGTTCGCGCGCCTGGGCGCAGGCGGAGTGCACCACGTTGCCTTCCGTACTCTCACGGAAGAGGAATACCACGAGTGGCACGATCGTCTTAATGCGATGGGAGTTCCGAACAGCGGCGAGATCGATCGCTACTACTTTCGAAGTCTGTACTTCCGTGAGCCGAACGGGATTCTATTCGAGATCGCGACCGATGGTCCGGGCTTCGGAGTAGATGAGGACCCAGAGACTCTCGGTGCCAGGGTTGCGTTGCCGCCATTCCTGGAGAAGGATCGGGAGGCAATCGTCTCGCATTTGAAACCCATCGATTAGAGTGCGTACGTAGGGTGCTGGATCTGTGCGCATGCCACAGATCTAGCGAGCGCTCGAGTCCGTCCCGTGTGCGGCTGCGTTTACCGCCGATACGACGAGACTTATCCCCGCCTCGCACGCACGACCGTCGTCATCCTGACTCGGATCGTACGCAGTGAGCGCCACTGCACGAATGCGGAACGCACGCGCGGCCTCATCCACCAGCTGTCGCACCGCCGCGACACTGAATCCGCCCTCCACTGCGAAGCTGTTTGCCTTCCCTTCCGACGGATCCAGGGAGTCGAGGTCGATGTGTAAATAGATATCCCGCGTATGCTCCCGTCGCCGCGCGAGATTCTCACTGAGGCCCGCGCCGATCGCATTGGGCGTCAGACGCTCGATCTCGCTTTCCACCAGCTCCGTCGCTTCCCGCGCATCGAGGTCACGCGCACCAAACAGCATCACCCGCCTCTCTGATACCGGCACGAAGCCCGGCACGGTCGCCGCGAGCGAAGTCCAGCAGCGACCCGTCACCGTTGCCAGCGCCATCCCGTCGAGAAATCCGCCGATCGTCGTCTCCGGCGTGTTGAAGTCCCCGTGTGCATCGAGCCAGATCACGCCCAAATCGGGCTCACCGATTCCCGCCACCGTACCAACCGATGTCATGCAATTCCCCGAGAGGATCACTGGCAGCGCTCCCGCCGCAATCGCTTCCGCTACACACGTAGAAAGTCGACGGTCGAGCTCGAATGCCGCCTGCACTTCCGGCATGAACGCCTGAGACGGAAGGCAGATGGAGCATGGCACCACTTCGTGCCCGGCTTGCGCCAGTCGCTCGATCAATCCGGATTCCATGAGCCGCTCCGGGCCGGCGCCCATTCGCGCGCCGCGCACCCCCGAGTCGTACGGCACACTCAGTAGATCAACGCGCACTTTCGGATGATGCGACCGGCTTGCTCGCGTGCAAATGCCGCGTCATCCAGTCCTCTACATCGCGCGCCACCTTTTCACGGTCGAGATCGTTGTGTGGCTCGTGCGCACCTCCCGGATAAATCACGATCTCCTTGTCCGCGCTCGACACTTTCTCGAACAGCTCCTTGCTCCCCTCCACGTCGTTTACCAGGTCGCTTTCGCCGTGAAGAATCAGAATCGGCAGGCGAATGTCGGCGGCACGCTCGCGCACACGATCGATTGCGCGGAGAGCTTCCGCGCCCCATTGAGTGCTCGCCTTGTGATGAACCATGGGGTCGGTCTCGTACGCGCGGGCAATTGCCGCATCGCGCGAGAGCTTCGAGCCGTCGACGTCGAGCGGCAGGGTGAGAGTCGGCCAGATGCGCGAGAGCATCTTGGCCATGAAGACCATGTGGGGCTTCGCGGCTCCCGTCGGTCTGAGAGGAATTCCGCTCACGATCAGACCCGCGATCCCGTGCCAGTGATGGAGATTGTACTCGGCGACGATAAGAGCGCCGAGGCTGTGACCGTAAAGGAAAAGGCGCCGGGTGGGCACGGTCTTCCGAACATGCTCGAGAAACGCCCGCACGTCCTCGCGGTATTCCGACCAGTCGTTGATGTGGCCCCGCTTCCCCGGCGATTTCCCGTGACCCCGGTGGTCGAAGCTGCAAACCGCAAAGCCGACGCCCGTGAGATGACCGACCAGAGTCTCGTATCGCCTGCAGTGCTCGCTTATCCCATGCACAAGAGCGACAACGGCCCGCGCATTCCCCTCTGGGGCCCAGCATTGGGCGTGAAGCCTGATACCGCCCGCCCCCTCGAAGCTCGACTCGGTCTCTCGCGCCATAATCACCCCAATTGAAGCTGTCACTTGACAACGGGCAACTCCTGTTGAAATTTCAGCACGGTTGATATTTCAGCACCCGGCACTCAGATTCGGATACACGCGATGTCACAACAATTAGCCACTTCACGCGAGTCAATGAAAAGCAAATCAGCTACGCCTGCCCCGGCCGATGCCCTGAGCCGCCGCGAGCGGCAGGTCATGGATATCCTTCACCAGCGCACCGGCGCGACGGTCGCCGAGATCATGGGCGATCTTCCCGACCCGCCCACTTACTCCGCTGTGCGATCGGTGCTCCGTATTCTTGGCGAAAAGGGTCTGATCCGCCATAAGGAAGATGGCCCCCGGTACGTGTACTATCCGGCCGAGTCGACCGAGCGGGCCAGAGATGATGTGCTGGCTCACGTCGTGAAGACTTATTTCGCGGACTCGCCCGAGCAGGCGGTGACTGCCCTTCTGAGGATGTCGGACGTCGATCTCGACGACGCCGAAGTGGACCGTCTCCGCAAGACAATTCGCCGCGCTCGCCAGAGCGGGAGATAGTTCTATGGTATCCACCATGTCTGCACTGGCCTCCAACATCGCCGATCTGTCCAGCGCGAACCTTTCGATGCTCGTGCTACTCGCGAAGGCGACGCTGATTCTCATCGCCGGGCTCGGAATCACTCTCGCAATGCAGCGCGCTTCGGCAGGCGCGCGTCATCTCGTATGGCTCGTCACGCTGTCGATGCTGCTCCTTGTTCCAGCGCTTTCAGCATGGGCTCCGCTGCAGATCGCGATTCTCCCGGCTTCCCCGGTCGCTTCGCTCGAACGCAGTCCGTCGGCAAGCACAGCGTCCAGCTTTGGCGCACCGAGCAGCACGGTGCTCTCCGCGCCGACAGTCGGCGAGCTTCGCACGCTGCCGCCGACCCAGGACGCGGCGAACGTCTCCATATCCGAAAGCACCAGCGAAAGCATTTTCACACGCGTCGGGGCGATGAGCGGATTCTCGCTGCTCCTGTCCATCTGGGCGATTGTCGTGGTTGCCCTCGCCGGCTGGCTCGCGTACGGTGCGCTCGTCGTTCATGGCATGATTCGCCGCGCGCGTCCGCTCGACACGAAAGACTGGCTCACGCCGCTCTGGGAAGTCTCTGACCGGCTCGGTCTCGATGAGCCGCCGAGACTTTTGCGGAGCGATGACGCGAGAATGCCGTTCGCGTGCGGCGTGATCACGCCCACGATCATTCTTCCCGCCGAATGCGACGACTGGACCGCCGATCGCCGCCTGGCGGTTCTGCTTCACGAGCTTGCCCACGTACGGCGACACGATCTCATCGGCCACACGCTCGGCCGAGTCGCCTGCGCATTCTACTGGTTCCATCCGCTCGTGTGGACGGCCGCAAAGCAGCTCCGCTCCGAGAGCGAGCGCGCATGCGACGATCTCGCTCTGGCCTGCGGCGCGCGGCCGAGTGATTACGCCGAGCATCTCCTCGACATCGTGACGTCCGTGCGGCACGACTCCACTCCGGCCGTCGCTCTCGCGATGGCGCGCCGCAAGGAATTCGAGGGACGAATGCTGGCCATTCTCGACCCCGAGCTTCGGCACTCGAGTCCGAGCCGCTGGCAGTCCGCCGGACTGATCGGCTCGCTCGCGCTCATCGCACTCGTGGTTGGCGCTGCCGCGCCTTCGCAGAAAACACATGCTGAAGTCATTTCGTCGGTTGTCCCCGTCGCAAACGTCGCCGGCGAATCGACGCAGAGTGCTGCCGCGAACGCGCAGCCACTTGCAGAACCGGCTCCAAAGGCTGTGCCTGAGTATCCGAATTCCGGTGTGCCTGGTGTCGCATCAACGGCTCAGAAGATCATCGATAAAGCGTCGGACATGACGCGGACAGCTGTTCAGACGTTGACCCGGACCCAGGTTCAAACACAAACGCAGACACATGCGAACACACAGTCGACTCCTCAGGTCAGTGTGGATGTCAACGCAAAGTCAGACGCGCAGGGGCTCCAGCCCGCGCCCGCGAAAGGCGGCCAGGCGCGTTCGGACGACCGGCCGATACTGCTCGCCAACGTGCTCAGAACTGATACGAGCTCATCGCTTCGACGCATCGCCGCCTGGGGGCTCTCCGAATACGCCGAGACCTCTGTTGCGACGGAAGCGCTCGCCACCGCGCTGAGACGCGACTCGAACGCCGGTGTTCGCGAAATGGCTGCCTGGGCACTCGGACATGGCGGCAGCGACAGCCCCACCGCCATCGACGCGTTGTCGGCAGCGGTCCGTGCCGATTCGGAGCCCAAGGTGCGCAGCATAGCCGTCTGGGCGCTCGGACACATGGACGACAACTCCGCGATCGACGTACTCATCGCCGCACTCAGCGATCGAACGCCGGGAATCCGTATGCGCGCTGTCTGGGCAATCGGTCGGATCGAGCCGAGGCAGGCGCCGCAGGCCCTGATCAATCTGTTGCGCGACCCGAGTCCGGAGATTCGGCACATCACTGCCTGGGCGCTATACGAGATCGAGGATCCTGCAGCGGTGCCTGCTCTCGACGCCGCGCTTCGGGCTGAATCGGACAAGAAGCTCCAGTTCGCCTATATCCGTGCGC
>JALYJX010000046.1 GCA_030775065.1 Gemmatimonadota bacterium
GAACGTGACGATGGCAGCGACCGCAGTTGCCGGTCCGCCGGCTGGCTGGTCAGCGATCGCGACGCACTCGCTCACCACCAAGACCTGCTCGTCCTCGGTCAACGGTTTGATCACCTGCACATAACCGGCTGAGCCTTGCAGTAGAAAACCCGCCGGGACCTGGGTCCGGCGGGTTTTTTTGTTTACGAGTCGAAATCGGGTGAAAAACTTCTATTGCCGTCAACGCTCGACTGTTATGTTGCGGCGTCCCTTCCGCGTCCGGCGATCTACTCGGGCGTGACCAAATCGTTGTTCGATCCGTCAGTTAGGCGGACCCGTAACCGCCGGCCGGCCAAGGCCGGGTGGAGCATTATTTCTTGAACAATCGTTTACGTGCCTGCTGTAGGGCTGCCGTAGTACTCCTTCCGCTCGCGCCTGCCGTTGCTCCTGCGCAGGCGAGCATGAAGATCGATGTCCACCCCGAGGTGGTGGCACTGGCGAAACTGCCGATCGTCGACAGTACGAGCCTCCGCAGGATGGTCGTTCACATGGCGGGAAAGAGCGGGAAGCTTCTGGCAAGGTTCGTTCTGCCACCCCGCGACCTCAGAATTCCGGTTCTCTCCAAGAACCTCGCGTACACCTCCAGGCTCATCCCCGCGGTTCAGGAGATCACCGGCGCAAGCAAGGTCGGTCGTTTTTCCATGATCACCATGAAGTCATTCGGCGACAAGGTTGCCGGCTCGGTCGGCGGGTATCGGGTTGGGTACTGGCCCGAGGAGAAGGGCCGTCTGCGCTCCGAGGCATACGAGAATCCAGTCGGGTTCATCGAGGTGACTCGCGAGAATCAGTTCATGCGCGTCTCCGAGCATTTTCAGCTTCACCACTTTCTTACACACGATCAGGCGAACGTGTGGCCCAAGTATGTCGTTCTCCGCGAGCCTTTGCTCGACAAGCTCGAGCTCGTGATTCAGGATCTGGAACGACGCGGAATTCGCGCGAGCGGAATGCACATCCTCTCCGGATTTCGCACGCCGCACTACAACCTCGAGCTTGGGGATGAGAGCGGGCGGGCGCGAGACAGCCGCCATCAGTTCGGTGATGCGGCGGATGTGATCATAGACAGCGATGGCAACGGCCGGATGGACGACCTGAATCGCGACGGCCGGATAAATTTCGCCGACGCGCGCGTGGTGCTCGCTGCTGTGGAGCGCGTTGAGCGCGCATATCCTGATCTCGTCGGTGGTGTTGGACTGTATCCTTCGCGTGGACCTGCAGGTCCGTTCGCGCACATCGACGTTCGGGGAGAGCGTGCGCGATGGGTGCTTCGCGGAAAGGCCAGCAAGGGGCGGCGTTCTCGCTCGCGCTCAGCGAAGTCCAGCCGGCCCAAGGCCAAGCGCGTCGCGTCCGCGCGGGCCGCATCAAAGCGCTAGGCCCTCAGCACGCATCTCCGCCGGGTTCGGCTCATCGGCTCCGGGCGCTCCCGCGAGGCGGAGCCGAAAGCGCGGCCAAGGGTATTCCGAACCCTTTTCGGCCGCCAGGTGTCAAATGGTGTAGCGTCAGAATCGCGCGCGTTCGGCGCGACCATTCAACCCGTTTTTTCCCCCTCGGAATATCATAATGAAACGCTCAGCATATGTTGTTCTTGCCGTCTCGCTCGCGGGCAGCTCCGCGTTACGGGCACAGGCTACGTCGCAGCCGCAGCAGTCAGTCAAGAAAACTCAGGAACCTGTCAGGATCCAGAAAGGCACGACGCTCGAAGGGCGCGATTCAGTCACGATCGCCGACGTCCAGCGCGCCGCCGACGAGCTCGCCCGCACCGTCCAGGCGGCTGTAAAGCGGGTCAGCGAAGATCCAGAGCTTAGAGTCGCTGCACTCACCGTAGCGACCAATGCGGTGAATGCGGCACGGCTGGTCGTTGACCAGCAGGCAGCAACGCTCGCGGCGACGCTCGAGATGCTCGCGAAGCAAATTGCCGCCGTTTCAGCACAGCAGGCGAAGCCAAAAGCGCACTAGCGACGTGTGCTGGGCGCTCGTTATTTACGAGCGCCAATGGCTGAGGAAGTCTTCCGCGAAAATGTAGTCGTCATCACCGGCGGCTCTGCCGGGATTGGCCGCGAGCTCGCGTATCAGCTCGCGGCTCAGGGCGCATGGCTCGTGCTGGCCGCGCGAGAAGCGCCTCTCCTCGAAGAAGCGGCGCTCGAAGCCCGCAATCGCGGCGCCCGAGCCATCGCCGTTCCCACAGATGTAGCAGTCGAAGCGCAGTGTCAGGCACTTATCGAGCGGGCGATTGCGGAGTACGGCCGCATCGACACCCTGATCAACAACGCCGGCATCAGCATGCATGCACGCTTCGACGAGCTCGGAAGCGTCGAGCCACTCGAGCGCGTGATGCAGATAAATTACTTCGGCAGCGTTTACTGCACGCACCACGCACTCCCGCATCTCAAGCGGAGTCGCGGCAGAATCGTCGCGGTATCGAGTCTCGCGGGGAAGACCGGCGTTCCAACTCGGAGCGCCTATGCCGCCAGCAAGCACGCTATGGCCGGCTTCTTCGACTCATTGCGCATCGAGCTCGCCAATGACGGCGTGAGCGTTACCGTCGCGTATCCCGGCTTTGTTTCCACCGACATCGCTTCACGCGGCCTCGGACCCGGCGGCAAGCTTCTCGGCCATCGCCCGATCGACAACGCTGCCGTCATGTCCGCCGAAGAATGCGCGCGCCGGATAATCGCCGCTTCCGCCGATCGCAAGCGTGATCTCGTAATGACCAGACGCGCCCGGATCGGGCAGTGGATGAAGCTCGTTGCACCAGGCGTTGTGGATGGGATCGCGGCCCGTGCGATAGAGCGCGGACGGTAGCGCGCGTATTTATATTCACCGAATAAACCAGAGGAGATCGGGCATGCGCAGGATACTACCAGTTGCAACAATCGTCAGTCTCGCTGTCATCAACGCTTGTACCGCGAAAGAATCCGTCCCCGCGGCGGACACGGGTATGGCCGCCGGCCAGGATACGATGGCGACGATGGCCGCGGGCTCGGATCCCGACCGCGCGACGGGCGGGTCTGGCCTGCCGGCCGGATTCGTCGGCCGCACCGACAACCCGTCAGCTCAGATCACAGCCGCGAAATACACGGCGAGCGGAGGCAGCTGGGATATCGTCACCGGACCGGCTCACATTGTGTATCGGCCGCAGAATGTGGCGAGCGGGAATTACACCGCGTCGGCAACAATCGAGCAGCTCGAAAAGCCGGCCCATCGCGAAGCCTTCGGTCTGATTATCGGCGGTAAGGATCTCGACCAGCCGACGCAGGCGTACACGTATTTCGTAGTCGCCGGATCAGGCGAGCTGCTGGTGAAAGTACGCGAGGGTGACAAGACCCGCGACGTTCTGAAATGGGCGGCGTCCCCCGACGTACCAAAGGCTGATGCGTCGGGAAAAGCGTCCTACGCTCTTGCGGCACAAGTGACCGGCGACGCGGTAAAGTTCATGGTGAACGGGAAGCAGGTCGCGTCAGTCAGCAAGGTCGGCTTGCCAACGGATGGGATCGCAGGCTTGAGGGTGAATCACAATCTCCATTTGAAGGCCAGCCCCGTCACGATCACGCCTCAGTAGTGATTACGCCGGCATCGGGAGCGGACTGCAAATGCGCTTAGGACTCGCGGCGCTATTGCTCGCCGCGCTTCTCTTCGTCGGATTTCGACCGGTAGGCCAGCTGCCTCCGGTGGGGAATTTGCTCGATCCGGCCAACGGTGTCTGGGCAACTGCCAGGACGGCGAACCTGCCGCCACTCGAGCAGGGAAGAATTCCCGGTCTCACCAAACCGGTAGAAGTGGTGTTCGACGATCGCGGCGTACCGCACGTCTATGCCGCAACGGAAGAGGATGCGTTCCGCGCACTCGGCTTCATCATGGCGCGCGACCGCCTGTTTCAAATGGAGCTTCAGACGCGGGCGGCGGAGGGACGACTCACCGAGTGGATCGGTCCTCGTGTTCTCAATGTCGATCGTCGTACTCGCGCGCTCGGGCTCCGCTGGGCTGCCGAGAGGAAGTATGCCGCAGCGAATCGCAATACCATCGGCTATCGGGCGATCACGGCGTACGCCGATGGTGTCAACGCGTGGATTGCATCGATGCGTCCGCGCGACTTACCGATGGAATACCGGCTGCTGGGAGTCACCCCAGGTAAATGGGAGCCCATATATTCCCTGAGCTTCTTCTCGAAGATGTCTCTGACGCTGGCGTTCAACGACGCGACCTACAACCGTCTGGCGGCGCAGGCGAAGGTGGGTCGTGCGGCCGCTGACGCTCTCTACCCGGTAAACAGTCCGATTCAGGAGCCGATACAGCCGAACGGTCAGCGCGCACCACGATTCGACGTTGCGGCGATTCCCCCACCCGGGGCGCCCGACAGTGCAGCGATGCTGGCCGTTGCCGCGCGTCAGTCAGTTCTCGCCGCTCTCGATCGACCCAAGCCAAACCAGAACGGTGATGCTCTCGGCAGCAACAACTGGGCGGTATCGCCGAAACGAACGGCAGCGGGCCACGCTCTGCTCGCCGGCGACCCGCATCTCGAGCTGACTCTGCCATCCATTTGGTACGAGATGCACGTCGTCGTCCCGGGGAAGCTCGACGTTGCCGGAGTCGGGTTCCCAGGCGTACCCGGCGTCATCATCGGATTCAACCGCGACGTTGCGTGGACGTTCACGAACACCGGATCGGACGTGAACGATTACTACGCGGAAGTCGTCGACGACACTGTGCGGCCGACTCGTTACAAGGTTGACGGTGTCTGGCGGCCCGTCGAAAAAAGGATCGAATCCTACCGTGACCAGAAGGGAACCGTCGTCCGCACCGACACACTCTACTTCACGCATCGCGGCGCGATGGCACGGCAGCTCGGCAAGTGGATGTCGATGCGCTGGACTGCGCAGGAGCCGTCGGACGAGCAGAGCAACTTCATCAAGCTGGGATACGCTCGAAACGCGACCGAATGGCTCGACGCCATGAGCGGCTATCTGGCCCCGACGCAGAACGGCCTCGTCGCCGACAAATCGGGCAACATTGCGATTCGCTCCACAGGCGGCTATCCGATTCGTCCCGGCGACGGACGTGGCGACGTCGTTCGTGATGGCTCGAAGTCTTCGAACGACTGGCTCGGATATCTCCCTCCATCGAAGTTCCCTTATGCGATGAACCCCGCGCAGGGGTACCTCGCGTCGGCAAACCAGCAGCCGGTCGATCCGCGCGTGAACCCGAGCTTCATGGGATCGGACTGGTTTTCACCCTGGCGCGCGATCCGCATCAATGAGCTGCTGCGCAGTGATTCTGCGGCGACGCCCGATGCTATGCGGCGATTCCAGACCGATCCCGGAAGCGCGCGAGCCGATGCATTCGTCCCGCTGTTTCTTGGCGCCGCTGCGCGCGAGGACAGCGCTGGGCGCGCTGACGCGACTCTGAAACGAGCAGCCGGCCTTCTCGCGGAATGGGACCGCCGCTACACCACGGACAACAGGCGCGCGGTGCTCTTCGACATGGCAATGGACGAGCTCGCAACGCGGACATGGGATGAGCTGCGCCCGCAGCGCGACAAGGGCACTACGGAGCAGGCGCTGGGTTTACCGGAGAGCCAGGTGCTGCTGGAGCTGACGCATGAACCCGCCAGCCAATGGTGGGACGACAGACGCACCGGTGATGTCGTAGAGACACGCGATGCAATCATTGCAGTGAGCCTGCGCGCGGCGCTTGTTGCCGCGCTGAAGACGCACGGCGATCCGTCGGGATCAGGATGGCAGTGGTCCAACGTGCGCCACGCCAACATCCATCATCTCACGCAGATTCCCGCGTTGTCGGCGCTCCGCGTTCCTGTTCGGGGTGGGCCTTCGACGTTGAGTCCGTCAGGCGGATCCGGAAAGGAAGGAGCCAGCTGGCGTATGGTGGTCGAGCTTGGCCCTGAAGTTCGAGCCTGGGCAACTTACCCTGGCGGGCAGTCCGGAAACCCCGCGAGTCCACGGTACAAGGATCGACTTCCGATGTGGCAGAAGGGCGAGCTGGCTCCAGTGTTGTTTCCGAAGACGCGCGCGGATCTCGACCCGAAGCGAATTGTCTCGATCCTGCGACTCGACCCGCGTTAGCGATGCTCAGAGCAACGGTAAAGTTCCTGCTTTTGACCGAGGCATTCGCCGTAACGACGTTTGCGTTCGGGTGGTGGGCGGTCCCGCTTCTCGCGTTCGCATGGGCCGCGTTTGTCGACACCAGGAAGCCCGTACTGTTCGCGACTGTGTGCGCGACCTCGGCATGGATCGCCGTCCTGCTGCTCGATGCGGCGCGCGGGCCGGTTGACGTCGTTGCAGCGCGTTTTGGCGGAGTGCTCGGATTTCCCTCCGTCGCGCTGATCGCCGTCACGATCATTTATGCCGCGCTCCTCGGTTGGAGCGCCTCGGTCGTGGGAGCCGCAATCCGGAAGTCTCTGTTGCGCAAGGCTGCAGAGCCGGAGGAGCAGGCGCCGGCTCCTCAGCAGCGCCCCGCTTCGAGAGAGGTCGTAATCGCGGATGCCTGAAACGACTGGACGTCATCGCATCGGCGACCACCACCGCGTGGACCGCTACATGGTGGATTTGCGCGAGACACCACCCGATGTCTTCGAGGATCTCAGCGCAACTGATTGGTCCCGTCTTGCATGGCAGGACGTCGGGCGCCCGTATCGAGTGGAGCGGTGGGCGAAGGGACGAAAGGATTGGGAAGAAGAGCACGGCGCGCCGATGCCGGTGAAGGAAGGGTGGGAGCGCTTCAATCGCAGCTTCCATCATTTCTTCATCACCGATCTGCCGCAGGAGCAAGCCCGGGCCCGCTCGACGATGCTCGCCCAGCTCGCCCACGCGGATGTGCATGGTGCGCGCGAGACGATGCACGAGCTGCTGTGTCTCGCCATCTGGAATCGTGTGCACAGAGTAGAGGATGCCGTCTGGGATCCGCGAGGGAAGCGTGCTCTCTTCGACGGCCTCGACGTGAAGCGTCCGCGCATCCTTTTCCTTGGCGCCGCCGAAGGGTACGAGGCGATGCAGCTCAACGCGATGTATCCCGGCGGGGAGGTCGTTCTAGTCGACTACGATGAGTTCTGCAAAACCGACAGGTTTGGACTCTTCCCGGAGGCATATCCATTCCTTGGCGTCGATCCCGCAACGGGACACAAGCGCGTCTGGTACCGTGAGGAAATGCCGATTCACTACGAGGTGGCCGACATTCGCGACCTGAGCTACGGAAAGGAATTCGACATTGTAGTCAGCATTGGACTCGTCGAGCATTTTCCCGACGAGCACAAGCCGGTGGCCTTCGAGTTCCATCGTCGATTTCTGAAGCCCGGCGGCTACGTCATCATCACGACGCCCCGGAACCAGGTTCGCGGGCGAGCTTTCTACGCGATTCTCTCCGACTACATGAACTACGGATATCGCGAGCTGATGGATACCCGACAGCTTGCTCTATATGCGTGGGAGAATGGCTTCGACATTTTGCGGGCGGGCTACATCAAGGCGCACAACGCGCTCATTTGCCGGGAGCGCTCGGCGGCGCGGAGCTAGGCTTCGGGCTTTCGCTCGGCCAGCAACTTTGCGGCGAAACGCTGACCCTCGGAGATTCGCTCGACCTCGATCGCAATCGCGTCGACTGATTGCATCAGATGCTGCATCTGCGCCTGCATCTCCGCCGGAATCGCGGCCGGCACCGGAGCGGCACGCTCGATGCGCCTTCCGATGGCGCGCATAATCGGAAATCCGACAATGATCACTGCGCACGTGACGAAGAATGCAATCGACACGTCCTTCACCCGCGGCGGAATGTCGGCTTCCCAGGGCATTCCCTTCACGGAGATCGTCGGTATTCCGCCGGGCGGGGCCGGAATTTCCGGTACACCGGGAACGCCCGGGGTGCCAGCTGCCTGACCCTGGGCACGCGCCGCCTCGGCCTCACGGACGGCAGCCCGCGCCTCGCGCGTTGCCTGCTCCACCTGCGCTCTGATCTGCTCGCGCAGCTGGTCGCGTGTAATGCCCTCGGCTGGCGCTTGACTGAGGTGTAGGTTGTACATCGTGACAACTCCAATCGTGAACGACCCTGCGCGAAGCTCCCGCGACGAAATCTATGGGTCACCACCGGCTGCTGCCACGCACGCTCGGCCCAGCGCGGTCGCACGCCCGTCGCTGTGGTGGCTGGCGACTGAAGGCGCATTACTCGGCGTCGCATTCTGGCTTCTTCTCCTGGTGCTCGGCGTTCCGTGGGTGTTTCATATCGGCGGGTTCGACGGACTGTTTCCGGCCACGCTTCTCGGGATTGTCATGGGCCTCGCCGGACTGCGAGGCGTACTGGCGGCCGTGGTCGCCGCTCAGGCCGTGTTGCTCGTCATCGTCGGCTACACTCCGCTGATTGTCGAGCCGGCGCGCTCGCTCATTCGCAACGATCCGCTGCCTTCCAAGGCCGATGCGATTGTGGTGCTCGCCGCCGGGACGAGCGACGACGGTCTGATACTGCCGCAGGCAACGGATCGCCTGCTGAAAGGCCTCGAGCTGCTGAACCGCGGCGTCGCACCGGTGCTCGTTCTTCCGCGTGAGGCTGATAGCGTGGGGACGCGCCTCGTGACACAACGCGACGATCACCACCGGATCGTTGCGCTCGTGCGCGGGGCGCAATCGAAGGTCGTCTTCTCCGGCCTCACGCACAGTACGCGCGATGAAGCCGTAAGGACCGCCATGCTGTTCCGCGCCAGGGGGTGGAAGCGCGTTGTAGCCGTCACGTCACCGCTTCACACGCGGCGTACGTGCGCCACTTTCGAGAAGGTCGGAATCGTCGTGAGCTGCCATGCGGCGGAATCCCGCGAGATCGCCCTCATCACGTTGAAGAAGCCGGAGGACCGCGTCAGGGCGTTTCAGGCATGGCTCTACGAGACTGCCGGGACCATTCGATACAAACAGCTCGGATGGCTGTAGGTCCGAAACCGGTGTGAATCATGCTCCGTAGAGATAATCTCACGGAGGCCCGCGGATGACTTCTGTCACCACTGTAGTTCAATCGCTCGGCGTCGCCTATGCGGCCGGGATCAATCTTCCAGCCACCGTCGCCGTTCTCGGCGTTTCGGAGCGCGTCGGATGGATCGAGCCACTTCCCGGCGTGCTCGGCGTTGTCGGTAATCTCTGGGTAATCTCGATAGCCGTGGTCCTCTACGCGCTCGAGTTCCTGGTCACCCTCGTGCCTGGGTTGGCAAGCGCGTGGGAAACGGCGCAGAGCGTCATCAGGCCACCGGCGGCCGCCTTTCTCGCGGTAGCAACAGCCTACAATCTCAATCCGGTGTTTCTTGTCGCCGCGGGCCTGCTCGGCGGCGGTCTGGCTCTAACGACGCATGGAACGAAGCTCGGCTTGCGTTACGCGGTCGACAGCTCTCCCGAGCCAGTCTCCAACGGCATTGCGAACATGGCCGAGCTCGGCACGATCGCGAGCATCGGAATCTTCATCTGGACGCATCCGTACATCACGCTCACCGTTGCGATACTCGTTCTCATTCTTCTGATCCTTGTCGTTCGACGGATCATCATTACTCTCCGCAAGCTGCTGAACGGAGAATGGAGGAAGGGCGTTACGGCGTAGTGCGCAGGCCATGAAGAGTTCGCACATTTATCGCTGACCCACCCGGCCGCAGCCAGCCGCCGGACTGATTCCTCTCAGCGGGAGCGATTCGTGGAGCCGGCTCAGAAGATCTGGAAGGTGATTGCCGCCTCTTCGGCCGGCACGATGATCGAGTGGTACGACTTCTACATCTTCGGAAGTCTGGCGACGATTCTCGCCACGCAGTTTTATCCCGAAGGCAGCGCGACCGTGAATTTCCTGAAGACGCTCGCGACTTTTGCGGTTGGGTTCGCGGTGCGCCCGCTCGGGGCGCTGGTCTTCGGTAGAATCGGCGACATGATCGGGCGGAAATTCGCCTTTTTGCTGACGCTGCTGATAATGGGCGGCTCCACCGCCGCGATCGGCATGCTGCCGACCTACGCGAGCATCGGCCTCGCTGCTCCTATCATTCTCGTGCTGCTGCGACTGCTCCAGGGACTCGCGCTGGGTGGAGAGTACGGTGGCGCCGCGGTCTACGTTGCCGAGCATGCTCCGGATGGCAAGCGCGGGTTCTATACGAGCTTCATTCAGACCACGGCGACGCTCGGACTTTTCGTCTCTCTGGTGGTGATCCTCGTAGTGCGGCGCGCCGTCGGCGAGGAAGCGTTCAGGGAATGGGGATGGAGAATTCCATTTCTGCTGTCGATCGTGCTCGTCGGAATGTCCTACTACATCAGGGTTCGGCTCAAGGAGTCGCCGCTCTTCACGAAGCTGAAGGATGCCAACATGACTTCCGAACGTCCGATTCAGGAGAGCTTCGGAACCTGGCCGAAGTGGAAGATATTTCTGCTCGTTCTGTTCGGTGCAACGGCCGGGCAGGCGGTCGTGTGGTACACGGGACAGTTTTACGCGCTGTTCTTCCTCCAGACCGTTCTCAAGGTGCCGCTGGGCACGGCTTATGTGATTGTCGCGATCGCGCTCCTGCTTGGCGCTCCGCTTTTCGTTTTCTTCGGATCGCTCTCGGATCGCATTGGGCGCAAGAAGATCATGATGGCGGGAAATCTTATCGCCGCGCTCTCGTACTATCCGATCTACATGGCGATGAAGACCTACTCCGAGCCGTTGAACGCTCCGATGCTGACTGCACTCGTCTTCATTCAGGTGATTTTCGTGACGATGGTCTACGGTCCGATCGCGGCGTTTCTGGTTGAAGCATTCCCGGCGAAGATCAGGTACACGTCGCTGTCACTGCCGTATCATTTCGGCAACGGCTGGTTCGGCGGGTTTCTTCCACTCATTTCGACTGCGCTTGTCGCGCGTACCGGGAATATCTACGCTGGTCTAATTTATCCCATCGTTGTCGCGCTGCTGACTTTCGTTATCGGGTCGCTGTACCTGAAGGAGACTCACAAGCATCGCATCTGGGACGAGATCGACGAGCTGCGTCCCGACGCTGCGTGAACAGCCTTCCTCGCCCCACAGGCGACGCGCGCGCGAAGGCGTGATGCCTGTCCGTCGGTCGACGCTTCTGTGCTTCGGCGCAATGATGGCCATCAGCGTCGCGCCCCGCGTCGGATCGAGCCAGTCGCCGCCGACTTCGGTTGGCCAGCTGCGTGAAGCGATCCTGCAGCGGATCGCGGCTAACGCCGGGGCTATCGCTGGCGTTGCCTACTCCGATCTGGAGACGGGTGACGACCTTTCGCTCGCTGCGGATACAGTATTTCACGCGGCGAGCACCATGAAGATCCCGGTGATGATCGAGGTGCTGCGGCGCAGCCAGCAGGGAGCGTTCAGTCTCGATCAGGGCATTCTGCTGACCAATCGATTCCGGTCACTGGCCGATGGATCACCCTTCTCGCTGAAGCCCGGGGACGACGGCGACAGCACTTTGTACCTGCGTGTCGGAGAGCGCGAGCCTATACGCGAGCTGCTGAGGTTGATGATCACTCGCTCGAGCAATCTTGCGACGAACGAGCTGATCGAGGTTGTCGGAGCCGCAAACGTGACGGCGGCCGCCCGCTCGCTCGGGGCAGCACGCACCAAGGTGTTGCGCGGTGTCGAGGACCAGAAAGCGTTCGACGCCGGAATAATCAACACGACAACCGCAGCCGACCTCGCGATTCTGCTCGCCGCGATCGAGAACGGTCGAGTGCTTTCTCCCGCGAGCTCCGCCCTCATGCGCGACATTCTGCTCGCGCAGGAATTCAATGAGAAGATTCCGGCGGGGCTTCCGCCCGGCACGCGCGTCGCTCACAAGACAGGTGAGATAACGGCCGTGTCGCACGACGCTGCGATCGTCTATCCCGCCGGTCGCAGGCCTTATGTGCTGGTGGTCCTGACGCGCGGAATAAGGGACGCCGCGGCTTCCTCGGTGCTCATCGCCGACGTTTCGCGTCTCGTTTACACGCATGCAACCCGCGGAAGATGACGCGAGTCGCGTTCATAGGTCTCGGAGCGATAGGGATGCCGATGGCTCAGCATCTCGCAAGGCCGCCGTTCGAGCTCAGCGTCTGGAATCGAACTGCCGACAAGGCGACTGAGTTCGCCGAGTTGAATGAAGCTCGAGCAGCGGAAACGCCTGCGGATGCCGGGAGAACAGCGGAAGTCGTCATCACCTGCCTGCCATCTTCACGCGAGGTACGTGAGGTCCTAGAGCGCCCGGATGGTCTCCTCGGCGCCATGGCTGGCGGCTCCATACTCGTCGACTGTACCTCAGGCGATCCGGCGGAATCGCGATACTTTGCAAAGACCCTGGCGGGGCGGGGCGTAGCCTTTATCGACGCCCCCGTGAGCGGAGGCGTCATCGGCGCGAAGGCCGGCACACTCACGGTGATGTGCGGTGGTGATTCGGAAGTGCTGGAGAGAGCGAGGCCGGTTCTCGAATCGTTCGGAAAAAAGATCGTGCTCTGTGGGCCCGTTGGATCAGGCCACGCGGTCAAGGCGGTAAGCAATGCGCTTCTGGCTGTGCACGTTTTGTCGACGGCCGAAGCGCTCGCCGCCCTGACGCGACTCGGAGTGAACGCTTCACTTGCATTGGACGTCATCAACGCTTCGGCCGGCCGCTCGAATGCGTCTCAGAACCTTTTCCCGGAGCGCGTTCTCACTCGCGCATTTCCGCGGACGTTCCGGCTCGCACTGCTGGACAAGGACATTGGTATCGCGACGAAGCTCGCATCCGAGGCGGGGACACCGATTCCGCTGATCGATCTGGCCGCGCAGCTGATTCACGAAGCTCGTGTCGAGCTGGGCGAGGAGGCAGATCATGTCGAGGCGGCGAAGGTCGTCGAGCAGCGAGCGAAGGTGATCATCCAGTAGGAAGCACATGCTTTGATTACGTCCCGTTTCCAGCCATATTGTGAGCTGATGCCAGCCCGGACAACCGAACAGAAAACAGTCCTCTCTGCACGCGCCGTCGAGCGGACGTTGAAGCGAATGGCCAATGAGATCGTCGAGCTGAATGACGGTACGGCCGATCTCATAATCGTCGGAATTCAGAGGCGCGGTGTGCAGCTCGCCGGCCGGCTCGTCAGTCTCATCGAGGAGAGCGAGGGAGTCGAGGTTCCGCAGGGCTCACTCGACATAACGCTCTACCGCGACGACCTCCAGACAATCGGTCCACGCCCTGTTGTCGGCCCCACGAGTCTTCAATGGGGCATCGAAGGTATGAACGTCGTCATCGTCGACGACGTTCTCTACACCGGTCGAACCGTACGAGCGGCCCTGGACGAGCTCGCTGATTTCGGGAGACCAGCGCGCATTGCACTCGCGGTGCTCGTCGATCGGGGCGGGCGAGAGCTTCCTATCCACCCCGACATCGTGGGCAAGCGCGTGCTCATCGAGCCGGGCGAACGCGTGGATGTGATGGTCGATGAGCTTGACGGTCGCACTGCCGTCGTCGTCGTCCCGGCCGCCGGCGAAGACGAGCCGTGACAAGCGCGCTCGGCAAGGATCTCCTCGGCCTCGAGCCGCTGTCGAGCGAACAGATACTCCTCATTCTCGATACCGCCGAGCCGTTCAAGGAGATCAGCGAGCGCGCGATAAAAAAGGTGCCGGCGCTCCGCGGCCAGACGATCGTCAACCTCTTCTTCGAGAGCTCGACGCGAACGCGCATCTCATTCGAGTTCGCCGAAAAGAGGCTGTCCGCGGATACGGTGAACGTCGCCGCGTCCGGCTCGAGCGTCCTCAAGGGCGAAACGCTGGTGGACACGGCGCGAAATCTGGAAGCGATGCGGATAGACATGGTGGTGATGCGCCACGGAGCTTCCGGCGCCGCCCAGTTTCTGGCCGAGCGCATCGAGTCGAACGTGATAAACGCCGGTGACGGCACGCACGAGCATCCCACGCAAGGCCTGCTCGATCTCCTCACGCTACGCGATCATTTCGGCGACCTGAAGGGTCGTCGCGTCTGCATTTGCGGGGACGTTCTCCACTCGCGCGTCGCGCGCTCCAACATCTGGGGTCTTCAAAAGCTCGGGGTCGAGGTCGCAGTGTGCGGCCCTCGATCGTTGTTGCCGAACGCGATCGAGGAGTTCGGCGTCCGCGTCATCCCCAGGATCGAGGAAGCGATCGAATGGGCTGATGCACTCAATGTTCTTCGCCTCCAGCTCGAGCGTATGACAGCCGGTTACATCCCCTCGAGCCGCGAGTACAACCGCGTATTCGGGGTGACCCGCGAGAGGCTCGAGCGCGCGCCGCGCGACATTCTCATCATGCACCCCGGTCCGATGAACCGCGGGGTCGAGATCGACTCTGACGTTGCCGACGGACCACACAGCGTGATTCTGAATCAGGTTACAAACGGCATCGCGGTCCGAATGGCTGTCTTGTACCTGCTCTCCGGTGGCAAGCCAGAGCTTGCCGAGGCGGCGAAGGGTGGAACAAGCCGCCGCGGTGGAGCTCCGGAAATGACGGAAGCCGCATGATACTCGACGGCCTGGTGCTGCATGTCTGAAGTGACGCGTGGCTCAAAGCCCGTTGTTCTAACGGGCGGACGCATCCTCGACCCGTCACAGAATCTCGACGAGCCCGGCGACCTCCTTGTCTTGAATGGGAAGGTTGAGGCAATCGGCCGCATTGATCGTCCCGATGAAGCGGATGTAGTGGACTGCTCCGGATGCATTGTCTCTCCCGGATTTATCGACGTTCATTGCCACCTTCGCGAGCCGGGAAGGGAAGACGTCGAGACAATCGCAACCGGTGCGCGCGCGGCAGCCGCGGGTGGCTTCACCGCCGTCTGCGCGATGCCGAATACCGATCCTGTCACCGACAATCAGGCGGCGGTTGGATTTGTCGTTCGGCAAGCGAACCGCGCAGCAGCATCCAGAGTGTATGCGAT